>JABSPN010000126.1 GCA_013214425.1 Flavobacteriaceae bacterium
TAGTTTTGTGCTAAGTATTCAGCAGTTGCAGCGTGGTTAGCTTGCATACCATCTTTTCCTTTGCTCCAGTTTGCTGGACAAACCTCTCCGTTAGCTTCAAAAAATTGTAAAGCATCTACCATACGTAAAGCTTCATCAACATTTCTTCCTAATGGTAAGTCGTTTACTAATTGATGACGTACAGTTCCTTCTTTATCAATTAAGAATAATCCTCTGTAAGCGATTAATTCTCCGTTAGCTTCAAACGTATCTGTTTGGTCGTTGTAAAACATGTCTCCAGCAAGAACATCATAGTTCATAGAGATTGTTTTGTTTGTGTCGGCAACTAATGGATACGTAATACCTTGGATACCCCCTTGTCCTTTGGGAACTTGTAACCATCCGAAGTGAGATTGCTCAGTGTCTGTTGAAACACCTACAATTGCAACATTTCTTGATTCGAATTCAGCTAATTTATCTTGGAATGCATGTAATTCAGTTGGGCAAACGAATGTAAAATCTTTTGGATAAAAGAATAAAATTACGTGTTTGTTTCCTTCGTATTGGTCTAATGAAAAATCACTTACGAATTGATTTCCGTTTACTACTGCTTGCGCATTGAATTGAGGAGCTTTTTTTCCTACTAATACAGCCATTGTTATATTTGATTTAAAATATTAAATTTTTCTAAAGCAAATGTAACTATAGATTATGGTCTGAATATAAATTCTGATTTAAATAATTTATGGGTCTATAAATTATGCTGATTTAGACGTTAACATCTTAATTTTAATCCTGAATGCAGCAAATAAAAGAGTAGTAAATGGACTTAGCCAATTGAATATAGCATACAATGCATATTCACCGACACCTACACCTAAAACTCCTGATTGGTAAGCACCACAAGTATTCCAAGGTATTAATACTGAAGTGACTGTTCCAGAATCTTCTAATGTTCTACTTAAGTTTTCAGGAGCTAAACCTCTATCTTCATAAGCCTTTTTAAACATTTTTCCAGGAATAACTATAGCTAGGTATTGATCTGAAGCAATAGCGTTTAAACCTAAACAGCTGGCAACTGTACTGGCAAAAAGTCCAAAGACAGTATTACCAATCGAAAGTAAGGCTTTAGTAATTTTTGCTAAAGCTCCTATAGCATCCATTATTCCCCCGAAAACCATTGCACAGGCAATTAAGTATATTGTCCATAACATTCCATTCATTCCTCCTGAGCTAAATAAATCATTTAGCTTTTCATTTTCAGTAGTGATTTGAGTGTCAGTTAATATAGAAGTGGTAATCGCTTTAAAGTTAGACGTTGATAAACTCGATAGTATTTCAGGCTGAAAAATAATAGAAAAAATGGCAGCTAAAAGTACTCCCGCACCTAAAGAAATAAGTGGCTTAACCTTAAATAAGATTAAAGCAATTACAACTAGCGGTACGATAAATAGGTAAGGAGTGATATTAAACGTTTTATCTATTGTAGCCAATAAACCACTTACATCAGCATTTCCAGTCGTATCGATAGTAGTTGTTAAAATCGCAAAGACAATTAAAGTAACAATGATAGTTGGCACTGTGGTAATTGTCATATATCTAATATGAGTAAATAGATCTGTTCCAGCCATAGCAGGAGCAAGATTTGTAGTATCACTTAATGGTGACATTTTATCTCCAAAATAGGCGCCAGAAATTACTGCACCCGCAATCATACCACTTGGAATACCAAGTGCACTTCCAATACCAATTAATGCTATACCTACAGTAGCTGATGTGGTCCAAGAACTACCAGTAGCAATCGATATAATTGCTGCAATAATTACTGAAGCAGGTAAAAAGATTGACGGGCTTAATACATTTAGACCGTAATATACCATGGCAGGTATAATGCCACTAATTAACCAGGTTCCTGCTAAAGCACCAACTAAAAATAAAATCATGATAGGGACAAAAACACTTCTAAGGTTTTCCCATACCTCCGAAGCCATTCTAGAAATAGATACTTTATTTTTAAATCCTACGATTGCTGTAATTCCTCCAGCAATTAACAAAATAAATTGATTCGAGTAATCTCCTAAAGCGGCTCCATCTGCCCAAAAAATATTATAAGCTAACATCGCCATTAATAGAATAACTGGGATCATCGCTTCAAAAAAACTAAGCTCTGTGTTCTCTATAATTTTTTGATCTTCAATATCAATTTCTGATAAATTTTTATCGTCTTGCATGCTACTAATTTTACAAGCGTAATGTTACGATATTCCTAAGGGAAATGCAAGAATAGTTCAGGAATCGATGAAAAAATGAGAAAATGAATTCATGGGAGAATATATTTAGTAGCCTTGGAGATAAATTGTAGCTTAGCGTTTGAAATTAAAATATAGTATATTGCAATAAGTAAATATTAATAACTATGCTAACAATAATTTTATTGATTGCAATTGGAAAAAAGTTTTCTGATCTCGCAAAAAACTACGACAAAAACAATGTTCCCTATATCATTGCTGGTATCGCTTCTTTTTATGGAAGTTATTTTCTCTTTGGTATCATAATAGGACTTGTGTACCTCGTGTTTTTTCCAGAATCCATTTCCATTGATGGAGATATAGCTGGTATGTCTGAAAAAGCTTTAGGTTTTATTGCTTTACCTTTTGGATTATTAGCTTGTTATCTATTACACCGATTTTTATCAAAAAAATGGGAGAAAGAGAAACAAGAATCACAACCTAATATAGACGATATTGGAATGGATCGAGACTACTTAAATCAAGGAGAGGATGAAGTAATGGATTAATGATAGAATGAGCTTGTTGTTTTAGTGAAATGTTATTTTGCTATCGTCTATCGGTTGACATCAGATACCTGATACTAGATGCCTATCATCCAACATCTTTAGAATTGGAAATAGATGAAAGGTTGGAAGTCGGAAGCATAGGTTTGATAACACAGAACTGAAACTACGACTGCGACGATTCCTTTAATAACAATGTGACTATTAACAAAATGAAGTTGAATTTTATCCTTTAAGGAATAAGGTAACCAGTGCGTGATATTCCCAAAGAACGATTAGCGCATTTTGTAAATCCATATTCGTGGCTACTTGCTTATAAAAACGATCGATATGATCCATACTATTTCCTCGGAAATAGATACGTGTAAAGGTGATGAAGATAAAGGTGATTCCAATTTTCCAAACGGTCACTAACCAGTGCTTACTGTTTTCATAAGGACTGATTTTTCTCCAATACTTATAGGTCATGATTCCTAAACCGTTTAATCCACCCCAAATAGCAAATTTCCAGGAAGCCCCGTGCCATAATCCACCGATGAGCATGGTTAGGATAATATTGATGTTCGTATTGATATGCTTTAAAAAACCTTTTACCCAGAATGATACTAACATCAATGAGATACAAACTCCCAGGATAACAATGATAACCGTATAGCTATGTGCTGCAATCATAATGCCTAGTAGGATTAACCCCATAATTAAATACGAAGCGATGCTGCTATTTCGATTACCTCCTAGGGGGATATATAAATAGTCTTTTAACCAACTCGAAAGGGAAATATGCCAACGTTTCCAAAAGTCTCCACAATGAATGGCTTTATATGGAGAGTTAAAGTTACGAGGCAGTTTATAACCCATAAGTAAAGCAATTCCTATTGCGATGTCGGTGTAACCTGAAAAATCACCATAGATTTGTAAGGAGTATCCAAACATGGCCATGATGTTTGTAAACCCTGAAAACATTTCCGGAGCATCAAAAACTCTATCAAGGAAATTCATGGCGATAAAATCGGCGAAGATCATCTTTTTGATAAGTCCTCTTAATACCATAAAAACACCTTTCCCGAAATCGTCTTTTGTGATCTGTATTTCTTTTCTGATTTGTGGAATGAAATCGGCAGCCCTTACGATAGGTCCTGCAACCAGCTGCGGGAAGAAACTGACAAAGAAACCGAAATCGATAATGGATTTAAGTGGCTTCAGTTGTCCTCTATATATATCAATACTATAGCTTATGGTTTGGAAGGTATAGAAAGAAATACCGACGGGTAAAATAATCTTATCTACAGTAAAATAATCCGTTCCGGAGAAACCATTAGCCCAATAGGCGAGATGATTGATAACTTCAAAGTCGGTTTTAAATAGAAAATTAAACGAATCAGTAAAGAAGTAGGCGTATTTAAAATAGCATAGAGTCCCCAGATTTATGATTACACTAATGGCTACTAAAAGTTTTTTCTTGACTTGAGAGGTACTGTTATAAACAGCTTTTCCGAGGAAAAAATCATTTACAGTACTAAAGAGTAAGATACCTATAAATAAACCACTGGTCTTATAATAGAACAATAAACTGATAAGAAACAAATAACTGCTTCGCAACCATTTTTTCTTATAGACTAATGTGAATAGGAAATAGATAATAGCAAAGAATATCCAAAAATCTGCTTGTGTAAAGATCAGGGGAGTGTCTTCAGAAAAGCTCAGTATGTCTTTAAGTCTATTCACCAGCTTTTTGAGTTATTTGATTTAGAATTTCTCCATCTTGTCGCCCTGTTTGTTTTTCCCAGGATTGAGTTAAAGCCTGCAATAATAAATCTGCTTTTATACTATATCCAGTACTTTTAAAATGTATTCGATCTCTAGGCATTAGTTTGTTTCGATACCATTTTTGGGAAGAGCCTAAACCTCCCATGATTTCATAGAAATCCCAAACCGCCATATTGTATTTTTGGGCTAGTTCATAAATGACTTCAGCAGCAAGTTTGGTGTTCGGGTTGGCATATCTTCTCTTATAGTAAGAATCATTCGGAACTGTGAGTAATATAGCACAGTCTGGATTCGCTCTCAGGATTAATTGAATAAATCCTTCGTAATAGGCTTTGTATTTTATAGGCTTAAAGTCGGGAGTATAGGTATCGTTAGTACCTATAGAAATAATGAATAAATCTGGAGAATAGAGTAGGAGTTGATCTTCAAAGAACTCACACCGATCGTAGGAATCAAAACTGGCGCCATTGACTCCAATCGAAGTATATTCTACACCTTGATTATCATTCATCAATTCAATCCCCATCATTAAAAATTCTGATTGTCCATCATGAATTAATCTTTTGATACATAAATCAATCTCTTCCAGAGTTTTGGTTAAGGAAAACTCAATATAGTGCGCCTGTTCATTAATATTGAAATCATTTACCAATGTTTGATCAACAACTTCTATTTCATAATCGGGAGGCCAGGTATCATAAAACACTCGAATTCTATTAAAATTATAACAGTTGTCATGATAGCTTTTGTAATTCGCTTTTACTTTGATATTCGATATAGAGTCTTTGGTAAAGGCAGTAACACCGTTAAGCCCCCAGTCTATAGTATCGCGTTTAATAGAACATCTAATTCCGTTCCATTCCCCATCAAATTCAACTTTGTAGTTTCTTGGGTTATTGGTTTTAGCCATTTTATACGGAAAAATCATCCCGCGTTGTCCCATAGAAGTTTTACTAAAGTTTTGTAGGTAAGAACGAAGTTTGTTAGAATAAATATCTGCTTGAATATGGGAACCTCCAATATGAAAAACATGCACTTTTTCTTCATCATCATTAGCGATTTTATCAAGCTTATTAAAGAGTCTTTTAAAAGCTTTTGAAGAATCAGCAAACTTTAGTTCGTTTTTATCATAGGCGATAAACTCGTATTCACTTTTGATACTATCTAAAATGTATTCCTGTCCTGAAAGCCTGAAGCAATAAGCTAAAAGTATGATGATGATGATCTTTTTCATTTTAATCTCCTTCCATTAAATCTAAGTAGAGCGCTATGAAGAAAAGCTCCGATATTATTTTTGTTCCTTTAGGCGAAAAGTGAGTATAATCACTAGCGGCCAATTTTTTTTCTACCCACATAGGCATTGTATTTTTACCTCCCATAGCCTCATACATATTCCAATAGGCAATGTTATTTTCCAGACACATTTTTTCTAGCTCCTCATTCAAATATGGTAGTAGTTTATAAGTAACCATTTTACCGTTTATAGCAGTGCTCAAATCTGTTGGGCCAATGAATAAGAAAGAGGCATTTTTATTGCTTCTTTTCAACCAGTTCAATTGGCTTTTCATATACCTTACATAGCGATCAACACCTGTCGAGTCTTTTACATATGGAACGGCATTACCACCATATTGTGTGATGATAATTTCAGGGTCTAATTCTTTGCTCATTGCTCTGTATGTTGTGGCATCACTTCTTGTAAACACTGTACCTGAAGCCCCTCTCATGGCAACATTGTCTAGTAATACTCCTGAAGAACCATCAAGAGTTAAGCCATAAAAATCTGGACTTACCTTACCGCTCAAAGTAATTTTAAGATTAGTAGGAGTATTAGGAAGTCGAATTTTATAATTATGGTATTGTCCATCAGTAAGTAAGGTGTCTTTACTGATAAGCTTTCCATCATTAGTTACCGTGATACTAACAGGATGATAACAATGACCGTAATGCAATCCGATATTATTAAATGTTCTAAATTTTCTATAAGCTCTATTAGATTTACTAACAGTTATAAAGGCTTCTACGACTTTTAGAGAGTCAATATCGATGCTGTCCAAATTTTTGACAGGAGCAGTAAATCTGGAAGTGGTCATGAACATCCCATATTTTTTATGTTCAAATCGATCTTTTTTAGGACCAAAAATGGTATGTCGTGTCCAGTTAGCGCTAGGCTCAACGGAAGCACTGATTTGATCATAAACCTGCTTGATGGGTATAAATCCAGGTCCATTTCCGCCATACATTTTTTGTAGTCTGTTTCTTACATATCCAGAAATACGATCACCTTCAAGTTGAGAATCACCATAATGTATAATGCGACATTTTTTTCCTTTTAATTTTTTCCTGAACTCATCTTTTAACTCCGGATTTTCATACGGGTATTTGATACGTACAATTTTTGTAGTATCTATTTTGGATAAATCAGGGACAGAAGCCAGATCTTTTTTCTCTGCTTTTTTCTCATCTTTAGCCACAACATCGTTGTCTGCTTTGATAATGACTTCACCTTTCTTTTCATCTTCAATAGGCTCGACTATATTGGTGATATCGTCTAAGTTTTGAAGTGTTTGAGTGGTATCCTCATCTATTTCCAGGAAAGTTGAGGTTGTCGGATATTTGATATTAATCTTAGAATACGAAAACCCATCGTTGGCGTTGTTTATGATCTCCTTCTGACTTAAAAATGTAAGTCCGAACAACGCTCCAAGCACAAAGAGCATAAACAAAGCTATAGTAATGGGTTTAATTCTCAATTAGGTTTCAGGGTTTATGTCACAAGTTTAAGCATTCTTAGCTTAAATTAAAAACGAAATTTTTAAAGTTGTATTTCTTCTTAAATCAAAATGATGAATTATGGCTCTTTATTTTTTTAGTCTTTATTGATATTATGTTGGTTAGATTCTCAAATAATAATACATTTACTCAATGAAAAAACCTTATAAGATTCACGAGGCCAAGGGAGAAAAAGTGCCCATCATACTGAGTGTTCCTCACTGTGGAACAAAATTTCCAAAGGAATTGAGAAAGCAATACAATCCGCGCCTTCAGGAGTTAGTAGATGACACCGATTTTTATGTCGATAAGTTATATCATTTTGCTGCCGAAATGGGCATTACTATGATTAGAGCGCGTTATAGCAGATGGGTTATTGACTTAAATCGTGATCCTGAAAGTGCTCCTTTATATGATGATGGAAGGATTATAACGGGATTAACTCCTGCTACAGATTTTTTCGGAAACCCTATATATAAAAAAGAAACCTATGTTCCTGATCAGGAAGAGGTCAATAGAAGGTTAAACAATTATTATTGGCCTTATTATGTAAAACTTCAGCAATTATTAGAAGAAAGGAAAAATGAGTTTGGAAAAGTATTGCTTTGGGATTGTCACTCAATTAGAGCTTATGTGCCAACGATCAGAAAAGATAAGTTTCCTGATATGATTTTAGGGAATAATAATGAAAAAACTGCTCATCCAGATTTAATTAAAACAGCTTTAGAAGGCTTACGTTCTGGAGATTATGGGGTGAATCATAACGATCCATTTAAAGGCGGACATATCACACGATATTTTGGTGCTCCTGAAAACAATATTCATGCCTTACAATTAGAGATGAATAAAGAGTTGTATATGGATGATCGTGAATTGATTTACCAT
>JABSPN010000127.1 GCA_013214425.1 Flavobacteriaceae bacterium
GGGAATATAAAGCACAAGCTGCAGAAGCACTTAAATTAACAGCTAAGTACATGAAAAAAATGAAATTAGTTGACGAGATTATCAACGAACCACTAGGTGGAGCACACAGAGATAAAGACGCAACATACAAGGCTGTTCAACAAGCAATTTCTGATGCTTTTTCTGAATTAGAAAAGTTATCACCAGAAAAATTAGTTGAACAACGAATGAATAAATACGCAGACATGGGGGTTTTTAAAGATTAAGTTCCCTGTTTATCATATGTTAACAAAACCGAAGTTGTGATACTTCGGTTTTTTTTAGCTATATTAACAATAATAACAAGTTATTAACCGTTCAACTGTTAATAAGCAGTTGAATTCTATAAAGGGTAAGAGCCCTTTAACAAGACAGTTTTTACTTACTTTCGTAGAAGATGACCAATATAAAACCAATACAAGGAATACCTATAGATAAAAGCTCACTAATCAACCTAGAGAAAGGGAAAATACCTCCTCAAGCTATTGATTTAGAAGAGGTTGTGTTGGGTGCAATGATGATCGATAAAAAAGGGGTTGACGAAGTTATCGATATTCTACACGCAGAAGCCTTTTATAAACAAGCCCATCAGTACATTTTTGAAGCCATCTTTACGTTGTTTGAAAATTCTGAGCCAATCGACTTATTAACAGTTTCAGGCCAGTTAAAGAAAATGGGTAGATTGGAGATTTCAGGGGGCGATTTTTATCTAATTTCTTTAACAAATAAAGTCTCATCTTCAGCTCATATTGAGTTTCATGCAAGGATTATTCTTCAGAAGTTTATCCAAAGAAGCCTGATTAAAATTTCCAATGAAATCATCCAAGATTCTTTTAATGAAACTACCGATGTTTTCGATTTATTAGACAAAGCAGAATCTAGATTATATGAAGTCACTCAAGGTAATATTAAAAAATCGTACGAGTCTGCTCAGGATTTGGTAATCCAGGCAAAAAAGAAGATTGAGGAAATATCCAATAAAGAAGGGTTATCGGGAATCCCAACAGGGTTTACACAATTAGACAAATTAACCTCAGGTTGGCAGCCTAGTGATTTAATTATCATAGCGGCTAGACCAGGTATGGGTAAAACGGCTTTAACGCTAACTATGGCAAGAAATATTGCCGTAGATCAAAATATTCCAGTTGCCTTTTTCTCACTAGAGATGGCCTCTGTTCAGTTGATTACACGTCTGATTTCTTCGGAAACAGGCCTGTCTTCAGAAAAGTTGAGAACAGGAAAATTGGAGAAGTACGAGTGGGAGCAATTAAATGTCAAAGTAAAGAGTCTGGAAAAAGCACCGCTTTTTATTGACGATACTCCATCGCTTTCCATTTTTGACTTAAGGGCAAAGGCGCGTCGTTTGGCTTCGCAACATGGTATCAAGATGATCATGATTGATTATTTACAGTTAATGACAGCTGGAGGATCACAAAAAGGAGGAAATCGTGAACAAGAAATTTCCACTATTTCAAGGAATTTAAAAGCCTTAGCTAAAGAATTAAATGTGCCGGTAATTGCTCTATCACAGTTATCCCGTGCGGTAGAAACCAGGGGAGGAAGTAAACGTCCTTTATTATCAGACTTACGTGAATCTGGAGCGATTGAGCAGGATGCCGATATTGTTTCGTTTATCTACAGACCAGAGTATTATAAGATTGACGAATGGGATGATGAAGAACGGACACCAACAGCTGGTCAGGGAGAATTTATTGTAGCGAAGCATAGAAATGGTGGATTAGAAAATATCAGGTTGAAGTTTATCGGTCATTTAGGTAAGTTCGATAACTTGGATGACTTCGGAACACCATTCGAGTTCCAATCTTCATTAAATAATGATGATGGTATATCTCCAGATAATCTGCCAAGCCCAGATCAAGCATTTGGAAGTTCTTTTAATAATGACGATATTGGAGGAAAATCGAATGACGATGACGATGTACCTTTCTAGAATAATTTCTAAACTATTTGTTGCAAGCAAGCCTAAACTACTTGTTTTTATGCTAGTTTGCTATGTGTTTTCTGCGCAGGCATCTAGCATTTTAATTCCGATGGATGCGAAGTCTCAAAAGAATCATTTGAAGGCTTATGGAATCACATATTGGACTTTAGAGCAGCAAGTGAAAGTTAAATGGTTGTTAAATTATCGTGGTGGATCTTTCCTGATTCCTTTTGCAGATGCTATTGAAAAGGAATGTAAAATAAGAGGTGTTTCATTCGAAGTAATTTCTGATGCAAAAACCGACCAAATCCTTCAGGAGATAAGTAGCCCTGCATTAAATCAGGAAGTAGTTGATTTAGAGAAAGCACCTAAAGTTGCGGTGTATTCCCCAAAAGGAAATCAGCCTTGGGACGATGCGGTTACCATGGTATTGACTTATGCTGAAATACCGTATGATATCGTCTATGACGAAGAAGTATTGGGAGATGGTTTGTTATTGTATGATTGGTTACACTTACACCATGAAGACTTTACGGGGCAATACGGAAAGTTCTATGCGGCTTACAGAGCTGCTCCCTGGTATATAGAAGAAAAGAAAAATGCTGAGGCTTTAGCTAAGAAATTAGGTTATGATAAGGTTTCAGAAGAAAAAAGGGATGTCGCCTTAAAGATTCGTGATTATGTTGTAGGAGGTGGATTCATGTTTGCCATGTGTAGTGCAACTGATAGCTTTGATATTGCTTTAGCAGCAGATGGGGTTGATATTTGCGAACCGATGTTTGATGGAGATGCCAGTGAACCTAACTATCAAAATAAAATAGATTTTAATAAAACCTTTGCTTTTAAAGAATTTACCTTAGAGAGAAGTCCGATGGTTTATGAGTTTTCCTCTATCGATATGACAAGAAAGCGTCGTATTAAAAAGGAGGTTGATTACTTTACCTTGATGAGCTTTTCGGCTAAATGGGATCCAGTTCCAACCATGTTAACGCAAAACCACACGCAGTTGGTTAAAGGTTTTATGGGACAAACAACGTCTTACGACCCTGAAACGTTGAAATCTTCTGTATTGGTGATGGGAGAGAATAAAAGTAATGGCGAAGCTCGTTATATTCATGGAATTAAAGGAAAAGGATTTTTCACGTTTTATGGCGGACACGACCCTGAAGATTATCAACATCGCGTAGGAGATCCTAAAACAGAATTAGACTTACACCCAACTTCTCCAGGATATAGACTCATTTTAAACAATGTCCTCTTTCCAGCAGCCAGAAAGAAAAAGCAGAAGACCTAATGGATAAACCATTAATTGTTGACAAAGAATTTACAAACAAATCAGACCTACCTTTAGGGGAGTATGATGAATGCACCTTTATACAGTGTAATTTCTCCGGAAAAGAACTATCCCATTCAGAATTTTTGAATTGCGAGTTTATCGATTGTGATTTAAGTAATGTTAAACTCATTCAGGCGGCATTTAGAGAGGTTTCTTTTGAAAACTGTAAACTACTAGGTTTGCACTTCGAAAACTGCAATGAGTTCCTTTTTTCGGTTGCATTCAATCGTTGTCAGTTACAACTGTCTTCATTTTATCAATGCTCATTAAAAAACACGAAATTCAGACAGTGTAAATTGAATGATGTCGATTTTACTGAAGCCAATTTAGAAAAGGCGAGTCTTGACAGATCGAATTTAGAAGGCGCTATTTTCGAACAAACGAATTTAGTAGAGGCAGATTTTAGAAACGCCATCAATTATACGATCGATCCAGAACAGAATAAACTTAAGAAAACGAAGTTTTCTAAAGAAGCAGTTTTCGGATTACTCAATAAATACGATTTGATCATAGAATAAAGTGTACTAATTGTTACTTGTCATAATGAGTCTTAAGAACTACACAATTCAAATGTAGTAGTTGTTGAAGTATGGTCTAAGAATTTATTGTTATACTAGCTCAATAAACATAAGCCTTAAAAATAATTATATTGACAAAAAGAGATACTTATCTACGGGCTATATCTTAACCTATGCAAACTACTTTTTATACTATTGCACCTATATTTTCAATTTCAAATTTGGAGCCTGATATTTCGAGATATCAAGAGAAGCCAGTTTTTAATCTTGAGTTACAGCAAGGAGGCTATGCGGTATTGAAGAGAAAATATTTATATACACTTACAATTCTATTATGGTACTCCAGAAGATCCCGTTTTGGGATCGGTGTCTAAGATTTTTGTAAACAATATCGATTCTATTTTAAAGAGTTATTGGATACAGGAATGGTTACTCAAGACAAACCGTATCTTAATAGCCATTGGCATACCCATGAATTTGGCTTTTTCGACTAAAAGAAATGCGATTTATTTTGTAGAGGCTATATGAAGGCTTTTTTAAATAGTTTCCACTAACATCCTACTCACATATTTAACAATACTATGTGAATGCTTTAGTAAGATCACCAATCTTATTGTTAAGTTGCCTTGTAATTTTAATTCAAACACATGTGTACAAGTTAGCTTTATCATTACTACTCCCATTAATCCTGTCTTTAGTCAACAAGAATACGCAGGAAATTCATTAGAAAATAAAGAGATGACTTACGAAAGCTTTTTTGAAAAAGTAGCTTCAATGGACTTAGATTCATTTGACAATGAACAAGTGATATATATTACTTACAATTGCGATGCCCATTGCAATACCATTGAGTTCTTAGGTTTCGAAACACGCGAACCAGATTTTTTCTCTTTTACATATGAAACATAAAATTAATAGGTATACCATTATTATTGCAAATATTGAAAACAGCTGGAAAAAACCGGTGGAGGTAAAATTTCTTGTGGTAAATTCATTGCTAAAAGTTTAGAAGAAAAGACATGTACGATTACCTGTGAAGATAGTTTGGCCTATGCACCACAAACCAATACATTTTATCTGGGTATAAACCCTTGATTCTATGAATGGGTATTTTTGCTCTTACCCAATAGGATTGAATTCGACAACTTTGTCAATAAATATTGTATTAACCAAACAAAAATTTAATCATGGCAAATCAAGTAACAATCAAGCAATCTCCAGAATTACAAGGAACATTTTTAGCAAGTGTTTTTAATGAGCAAGGAACTCCAGTACCAAATGTATGGCAAGAATTTAATTTGGCTAAAGAAATGGTATGGGATCCAACAAAATATGGTGCAAAAGTGACACCTTTTTATATAGCTAAAGGAATTGGACCAGATCCGAATAATCAATTCGTAGCATATGAAGTACTAGTAAAGTTTAATACCGCTACAGAAAACGCAGTTGTAACCTTAGGAATAGCTCAAGTAACTAATCCAGATGGAGGTGCGGGATGTAACTACTTTACTGCTCATGGAGAAGGAGTGGCAGTAGAAGTAATCAAAACAGGTGTACCTGTAGCAGGAACAGAATTACCTGCTAGATGTAGTTAAAGATCATAATAACATAACCAACCAAATAAAAACCCAAGGCAGTTGTCTTGGGTTTTTGTATTTCAATTATAATCTGTTTTTATTGTTGTGAATAGCTTTATTAATCCCAAACAATTTCCCATACAAACACTCTTTAATCTTCTAGTATATAATAAAGCTATTTAAACCGTACTGGTTTTATATGTTTATTAATCAATAAGGTATGTTTTTATTGAGACTATAATTTTTGTAACTATTTGATGGAAATATTTAACTGTAAACCCCTCGACTGAAATTCTTAATGGTTGCTAAATTTGAGTATCATTAGAATTTATTTAGTGATTAGACGTCAAACGTTTGCTAGCAAAAATGGTCTGTATGATACAGTAATTGTCAAATTACAACATCATATATCAGATTCAATAATCAGTTATCAATCAACTATATAAAGATGAATTTTTACACTCTTTATTAAGGTTTTAAACAAGTTAATCATGAAAAAAATCAATACTTATAGAAACATATCATTAGCCATTACCCTTTTCTTAATCATTTTTTTGTTAGGAGTCAAGGCAAATGCACAAAGCATAACAATAGAATTTGCTAATGCAGAACAAACCTCTCCAGATGCAGGCCTTACCATTTATTATGAAGCCGACATCATGATTTCAAGTGACATCGATTTTTATTTAGGAAGCGGACAGGTATACTTAAATTATAATACCGATGCTTTTGGAATTAATATATCGGCTAACGGAGGCTTAACATATGATCATGGTGTGCAAGGAGGAGATTGTTTATTGGATGAGTTTTATTCTAATTCACCAGTTTATAATTATTTTATTCAGAATGATAATACAATCAATAGAGTCTCTGTGTCTTTTCACCAGAATATAGGTACCGGGTCTGGTGCTCCTTTAAACGTTACATCCACACCTACGAAATTAATGCATATCAAAATATTATATGTTAATCCAGCAGAGGAAGCGAACATAAGCTTTGAAGAAAATGCGCCATTCGTTGATTTATTTTATACGTCATGTGGTGGAGTAGGAGAAGTGGCCGATTGTATGAATTTCCCTGGAGTTCGAATTTTTGATGATTCATTTGATAGTTTGAATTCTGAACCAGAGTTGTTCAGTTTAGATGCTATCGAAGAACTCAATAATTTGGTAAAACTTTATCCTAATCCAGCTTCAAAGACTTTCTCTATAGATACAAATGATTTTTTATCAGAAGCAACCGTAACTGTGACAGATGTATATGGAAAAAGAATTAATACGATACAGCATTACAGCGGAGAGCCTGTAGATGTATCGGGATTAGTATCTGGTGTATATTTTGTTGCTGTTGAAGTAAATGATGGAAAATCTATTAAGAAATTACTAGTTAATTAAATTAGTATAAAATATATTTTCTAGGGGTTGTAAAAGGTTGGTTATCATAATCTTAGGAAATAGAATGAGATAAGCGGTATTAATTTACCGCTTATTTTTTTATGAGTACTCTTGGAAGATAAGATGGAAATAACTAAGTTGATCCCAAACTCCCCAAACCGTCAAATATAATTACTTGTCTCTTCTATTCAAGTGTTTGCAATGTTTTATAAACATGTTCACCGGAGCTCTAATATGTTGAATTATTTGTTATGATAAATTATTGTTGTAAACAAAAAGCTCTTCGTTGCATACCATATTAGAGTACTGATTAATTCTAATTAAATGGAATTAAAAGGCCAATACGAAATGCATCAGAATTATTTTTAAATCTAATTATGTTGGTATTGAACCTCTGTCTTAGTTTAAAATATAACTCAGGAAACTGTTTTCCTGAGTTATAAACAAAACTTGAAACCAATAGAATTACTGTTTTAAAACTTTAAGTATTTTTGATCTATCTTCTGATATTACTTTTAAGAGAAAATATCCAGTTTGATAGTCACTCATGTCTAATTTAAAATCTGTCGTATTTGGATGTAGTATCTTAATTTGTTGTCCCAAAATATTCTTAATCTGTATTTCTGTAATCGGGGTTTGTGAATTGATATTTAGAATATCTATAACTGGGTTAGGGTAAATCTTAACATTGAAATTAATAGGGGTCACTGTACCTAAGGTCGTTGAAATGATTTGGAAATTATCCACGAAAAAGTCATAATCTTCCACATCGTTAACTGAACCATCTGATGCTAGAATTGCAAATCGAACAATACCAGTGTAAGGCGTTAAATCAATGGCTATGTTTTCACCAACGTTATTAGGTGTGTTTCCGTTATCCCATGTATACAATACACTCCAGTTTATTCCTGAGTCTTGACTGATCAAAACACGAACTGAATCGTCCGACCCCATATTACTTGATGTTGTAAGATTCCACTCAGTTACAGCAACATCCATAAAGAGTTCATAAGCATTAGTACCTAAATTAAAATCAGGAGAAATTAGCCAATGATTTTGATTAGAAAAGTAAATGTTAACTTTTGCACTGGTGTTTGTACCCTGATTAGCAAATAAATCAGATTGCCAATCACTGGTAGTTCCTGTAGGTCCATCAGCAAAACTTCCACTAGCTTCAGACCAATAGGCTCCAGGGAACGAAGTAAAATCTTCTATATAATCAGGAACTATAGGGTCTGAAGAAGTTGTGAATCCAATTCCTTCCTCTGAACTGATGTCAGTTCCTCATAGGGATTGTATAGTAA
>JABSPN010000128.1:0-5527 GCA_013214425.1 Flavobacteriaceae bacterium
TTTTCCCCGGACGATTAATCCATCCCAAGCTGCCGTAGGTTCCCATCATGACAACATCTAAAGCAGTAGTGGGGAAATCCCAATCTACCGATCCTTTTTGCGGAACATATGCCACTTTATGTCGTTGCTTGGTATAAGGTTTATCATAAATAGTCACACTACCTGCAATAGGATTGATGATATCTAAAACCGCTTTGATAAGTGTCGATTTTCCTGCGCCATTAGGACCTACAATGGCCATTAAAACACCTTCAGGGATCTTAAGATCAATATCCCAAAGTACCGGCTTATAATTATAAGCAACCGTTAAATCGTCTATGGTTACAGCAATCTTTTCCATTATTTTAGAGCGTTTACAATGGTATTTACATTGTGTTCATACATCCCGATATAGGTGCCTTCAACAGTGTTTGGATTTCCTAATGCATCAGAATATAAAGTTCCGCCAATGCTTACTTCATGTCCTTGTGCCTTAACCGATTCTTGTAAGGCTTCAATTGTTTTTTTTGGCACCGAACTCTCCACAAAAATCGCTTTGATCTTATTTTCAATGATAAAACTCGCCAACTTCTGAACATCCTGTACTCCGGCTTCAGTAGCTGTTGATAAACCTTGCAATCCAACTACTTGAAAATCTAACGCCTTTCCGAAGTAATTAAAGGCATCATGAGCCGTCACCAAAATTCTCTTTTCTTTTGGTAGTTGATTGATTTGAGCGATTAATTTAGACCGTAATAACTTTAATTGAATCAGATAGTCTTTTTTGTTGGCTTCATAGTACAACTTGTTTTTCGGATCGTTATCAATTAACTGTTGTGTGACATAATTAGTGATTAGCTCCCAATTATAGACATCAAACCAAACATGCGGATCGTAATTAGAAGCGAAATATTCTGAACCGATCAATATGTTTTTATCCAAGACAGACGAGACGGCAATTGTTTTTTTATTCTGACGGCGCATATTCTCAAAAACCTCTTCCAGTTTACTTTCTAAATGCAGTCCGTTATAGAACACGATATCTGCTTCAAAAAGTTTGGTCACATCACCTTCAATGGCTTTGTATAAATGCGGATCAACACCAGTGCCCATCAAACCTTGAAGGCTTATTTTATCTCCACCAATTTCTTTAAGCAAATCGGTGATCATCGTCGTTGTAGTGACAATATTGAGTTGATCAGATTCCTTTTTTTCTTGCTTTTTACAGCCAACAAAGACCAAGGAAATAAGGAGTAGTATGTATGTTGTTTTTTTCATGTTTTTTTTAAGACGTGATTCTGAATTTCTTTCAGAAGCTATTCTAAAAGCCCTAGAGTTAAATTCAGTGTAACGGTGTTTTATTATTGTAATTGTAAGAACAAGTTTTTAGCGATTTGATGCGAGATATAAAACTGATTGTCTTCAATTTTAATTAGGATCGAACCGTCAAAAACCTCTTTTTCAACAACGGTAATATGTTTACCGATGGCAATATTTTGTTTGTTCAGATATTTTAAGAAATCTGTTGAGGTGTCATTCACTCCCACACAGATTCCAGTTTCTTTTTCGTTTAAAGTCGACAGTAATACTTTAATGTCTTTAGTAAAGTTTCCGTCTTTGTCTGGGATAGGATCGCCATGCGGATCTTTCTTTGGAAAGTCTAATAAACGATCCAGTTCATTGATCAGTTTTTCAGATTTGATATGCTCTAATTCTTCAGCTACTTCATGAACTTCATCCCAGGTAAAGTTCAGTTTTTCCAATAAAAACACTTCCCACAAACGATGTCTCCTGATGAGGTTTACTGCTTTCTTTTCACCTTGTTTAGTCAGTAAAACACCTTGATATTTCTTGTAGTTCACCAACTTTTTTTCGGAAAGCTTTTTCAACATATCGGTTACTGAAGAAGCTTTAGTACACATAGATTTTGCAATCGCATTGGTACTAACACCATTCGGATAATCTTTACTGTGATGGTAAATCGCCTTTAAATAATTTTCTTCTGAAAAAGTGATCATTACTAATAAATTAGGTTAGCAAAGATATTAAAATAATACGAATCAAAATAAGTTTTTAGTCTTATCTAAAAATAAAAACTATATTTGCCAAAATTTTTAGTGTGAAGCCTCTGCTATACATATCGGTTTTGTTATTAACAGTCTGTTCTTTTGCACAGCATAATGGGCATACAGGGAAGGTCGTTGGGAACATAAGCAGCGGAGAAGAACGTCTGCCTTTTGTAAGCATTTATGTAAAGGGAACTACTATTGGAACGACTTCAGATCAGGAAGGGAATTATGAATTAAATGTACCAGAAGGAGCACAAACGATTGTGGTAAGTTATATAGGATACTCTACTCAGGAACAAGCCGTTTCTGTTGGGCATAGAGCAGTGACGTTAAACTTCGACTTAGATGAAGATGTCTTTGGCTTAGATCAAGTAGTAATTTCAGCAACAAAAAATGAGATCAATAGAAGGGAAGCGCCTGTTTTGGTTACGGTAACCAATGCTAAAACTTTAGAAAAAGTGAAGGCAGCGACTTTGATTGACGGATTGAATTTTCAACCTGGATTAAGAACTGAAACCAAATGTCAGAACTGTGGATTCTCGCAAATTCGTATCAACGGATTGGGAGGTGCCTATTCTCAGATATTAGTGAATTCAAGACCTGTTTTTGGTTCTTTAAATGGGATTTACGGACTGGAACAAATTCCGGCGAACATGATCAAGCAAATTGAGGTAACCCGAGGCGGTGGTTCTGCTATTTTTGGAGCCAATGCCATTGCAGGAACGATTAATATTATTACCAAAGATCCTTTTGAGAATCAGTTTGAGGTATCCTCTAAAGTAGGATTTATTAATGGAGAAGAAACCGATGCCCAATTGAATTTCAATACGACATTTGTTTCCGACGATATCAATAAAGGAATCACTTTCTTCGGAATGTATCGCGATAGAAATGGCTATGATCATAATGATGATGGTTTTACAGAAATACCCGATTTAAAGAATTTGAACTTCGGATTTAAATCGTTTTACAGGATTAATGATAGAAAGAAATTTACAGCGGAGTTTAATACGAGTTCAGAATTCAGACGCGGAGGTGACAATATCGATCAGTCTCCTTTACAAGCGTTTATTGCTGAGCAAATCGACACAAAAATTGTAGGCGGTGGACTAACCTATGATTTGTTTACTCCGAATTATTATAACAAGTTTTCTTTCTACGGAAATGCCCAAGGGACACGATCTGATAACTATTATGGAGCCGAAATGGATCCTTTAGGTTTTGGTCTCACTAAGGACTTCACCCTCGTATCTGGAATGCAACACACCGCAAAGTTTGATGAATTTGTTGGAGGTGCTATGGAATTAACATCCGGAGTAGAATACAGACTGAGTGATATTTCAGAAGTAAGAGAAAATCCCTTAGTGGCACCTGTAGATCAGGATGTGACAACTTTTGGAATTTTTACACAGGTTGATTGGAAGATTACTGAAAAGCTAAAATTTTTAACAGGTGTAAGAGGTGAATTTTTTGAATCAAATCTTCAGGAAAATAACCTATTTATTTTAAATCCGAGAGCCAGTTTATTATACAACATCACCGATTGTTGGAGTTTTAGAACGGGATATGCACAAGGATTTAGAGCCCCGCAATTCTTTTCCGAAGATGTGCATTCAGAAATTATCACTGGAGAAGTTCGTGACATCAAATTAGCCGATAATCTAAAAGAAGAACGCTCTCATAGTTTTATCGGATCACTGGAATATATGTATCAGCAAGATGCCAGACAATTGGTACTGACTTTCGAAGGATTTTACACCCGAATTAATGATCCGTTTGTTTATGAAGACCGAGATGTGGATGCTAATGGATTAGCCTTTAAGGAAAAAATCAATGGTGATGCGGTGACGGTAAACGGAATTAATATAGAAGCGAAGTATAGTCCGAATGCTACCCTAAGTTTTCAATTAGGTGCTACGCTTCAAAATAGTTATTTTTCAGAGTTTTATGAGCCAGAAGATGGTATTTCAACGAATGAAATATTAAGAACGCCTCAGGTATATGGTAATGGATTGATCTCCTATTCTCCGAATGCCTTTTGGGATTTTAACCTGACTGGAGTTTATACGGGAAGGATGTTTGTACCACACTTAGAAGGCTTTATTTCTCAGACTGTATTGGAAGAAACACCGGGTTTATTTGATATCGGAATCAATGCCGCCAGAACCTTTAAAGTAGGCTCTGATTTCCAGATGCAAATTCAGGGTGGGGTGAAAAATATCTTTAATTCTTATCAGGATGATTTTGATATGACCCTCGACAGAGACCCGAATTATATCTACGGACCTCAATTACCGACTACTGTTTTCTTCGGGATTAAGTTTGGAAATGGGTTGTTTTAGAATGTTGAGTATCGATTAAGGAATATCGAAGTGTGAACTATATGTCAACTTGAGCATACATGCGTCGCTGAAGGTTGCCATCTTCACAGAAGTAGGATGGTTACGAAGGCTGAATAGCTTTAGAACAGTCCAGAAGTCATTCTGACCATAGTAAAGAATTTCTGATACATTCCCTCATTGAAGACCTTCGCCATATCGAGTACTTTTCGATAGAAAAGTGTATTGAGATGTTTTTCAATTGTTAAACCTTAGTTCTCGATACGCCCTACTAAGTAATTACTTCGTAGGACACTCGAACTGACGGTTCTAATTATTTTTTCATTAACTCATTAGTGCATTCCCTCATTAATCCCAAATATTTACTATTTTTGAGTAATGCTACCATGTTTATAGATGAAAAAAGTACTGTTTATACTCTCGCTTCTGATATCCTTCAACAGCTTTGCACAAACTGTGTTTAATGGAAGTGTAACGATTCCTGCCAAGGACGAGATAAGTTATGTGTTCCCTGCAGCGGAAGAGGATGAATTGTATATCGTTTTTAAAAAGACCGATGGAAAGAAAGTGAGTAAGGTAGAATTAAGGAATGAAGCCGACCAAATCGTGTATATGTATTACGATTTAAAGAGCCTGAAAAAGAAAGTAAAGATTATAGAAGCGGGTCGTTACAGACTGATTTTCATCAACGATGAGAAAAAAGAATTTAGTGGTGACTTTACGATTCGCTTAACTCCGAAGGACAGTAAAAAAAAAAGAACAATTAGTCATAAACGAGTTGTCGATACCTCTTACGGATATGAAATCAACCGTAATATTGCTGTTAAAACCTTAAGTACACAAACCCTTCAAAACGATAAATTTTATCTGAATAGTAAAACGAATGCCATGGTAAAAGGTGGTAAAAGTCGTGTGTTGGTTCCTGTTTTGTTACCAGCAGGCACCAAAGAATGGTACTATGTATACAGTGCTTCTCGAGATGAAGAACAGATCAAAAACACGTTAAAATCTTTTAATCTAGCTTCAGAATTAACGGCTTTTATAGAGAAGAAGAACTCCTTACAGGAATCTGTGGCTACTTTAAGTGCACCTCCAGGAGCGAATATTTCCGATATCTATTTATTGGATGAAGCCAACATC
>JABSPN010000128.1:5537-8081 GCA_013214425.1 Flavobacteriaceae bacterium
ATGCTTTTAAAGACAAAAAGAAGTTTGAGTACAATATAGATGCTTCCCGAGAGAATTTTAAATCGGGAATAATACAGGTCAAAGATGCGACTGCTGGAAAAGTCTATTTAGGAATTAACAATCCTGATAATTTACATGGTATACATGTGGGAGTTGAGGTTGCTGCCATTGTAGAGGAAGAAACGATCTTACAGGAGCAAGTTCGTATTCCGGTGTATACCAGTTATACTGTTCCTATATTGATAGAAGAAGAATAGATGGAGCCTAATTTTAATCAAATAGAAGAAATTTGTGCTGGGGATATATCCTTCAGAAACCGTATGATTATGATATTAAAGAAAGAATTTCCCGTAGAATATGAAGAATTAACCCTTTTGATTGAGAAGAAAAAGTATAGTAAGAGTGCTGAATTAGTTCACAAAATAAAGCATAAGATCGCCCTTCTTGGTATGGAAAAAAGCTATGATGTTGCGGTAAACTTTGAAAATGAACTAAAGAACGGAAAAATGACACTTTATTCAGAATTTCTATTAATTTTAGATAAAATTGACCAATTCCTAAAAAACACTTAGTATGCTAAAATGTATAATCATTGACGATGAGGAACTATCAAGGGCTATAATTGAATCCTATTGTGATAAATTAGATCATTTAGATGCAGTAAAACAGTTTGATAATGCATTAGATGCGATTAAATATATCAACACTAATCCAGTAGATTTAGTGTTTCTTGATATTCACATGCCTGAGTTAAATGGGTTTGATTTCATAGATAGTTTAAATAATCCACCCAACATTATTTTGGTGACTTCTGATTCAGATTTTGCTTTAAATGCATTTGAATATAATTGTATTGTCGATTATTTAGTAAAACCCATAAAACTGCCAAGATTTATAAAAGCAGTTACTAAAATTGAGAAAACACAAGCTCTTGTTAGTCAATCACATTCAGAAGTAAATAAAGAGCTATATATTAATATAGACAGAAGGTTGATTAAATTACATATTCCTGATATTTATTTAATTGAAGCGAAAGGGGATTATATCAATATTAAAACTGAAACTCAAAATCACATTGTTCATACTACGATGAAAAAGATAGAGGAAAAGCTTCCAGAAGATTTATTCCTTAAAATCCACAGATCCTATATCATCAATTTAAGAAAGATTGTTGATATTGAGGATAATAGTGTTTTGATAAAAAAAGAAGTAATCCCAGTTAGCCGTTCCAATAGGCCAGAGTTAATGAAGCGTCTAAATCTTTTGGGTTAACTTCTATTAAAATTGATGAGATAATCTAGAACTAAATTTTAAAAAAGTAAATTCAGAACCATTGGTCATTAATTGCATTGCTGTAGTGTTTTCCATAAAGCTTATCGTGAAACGTTCTTTGGGATGATATGCCAGATGTAACGCCAGTCGACAAGTAGTATTCATAATATTGAAATCTTCTATCTGATAACCATAGGCCAGGAGAACATTATAGCTCAAAGCTCCTCCTTGATTTTTTGAATATGAAGCTCCAGTTTAAATTGTCCATTTATAATTAAGAAGCAAAACAAATATCGTCCCAACTTCATGTTGTGTTACTTTCTTTTTAATTGGTAAGAATAGAGCGATACGACTTTTTCAGATTGATCTTTACTATCATAAGTCAAAGCTCTTCCTCGCTTGATTTGTATGCTAAACCGTTCGGTAATCGTTTCTTTTAGGTATAGTAATTCTTGGGTTTGAGCTTGAATTCCATGTTCTGAGGGTCTTCCAATAGCAATTTATCGAAAATTGATTGAGCGAGAGTCACATTTCCATTTAATCCTACAGCTCTTCCGAAGCATAATTTAACTTTTTTATTGACAGGTTTTTTTAATATGCCTCAAAAAAGATTCCGGCTTCTTGAAAATCATCTTTTTCAAATAGCAAAAACCCTTTTTTTATAGGGGCTTGAACACTTCCGAAGAAAAAATGACTCGCATGTTAAACATGTTAGAATTAAAACGATAACTGCTTTTATAATCTTTATAGTTTAATCTGAAATCGAGTTAAGGAGGAATCATGTTTCTTTAATCGACAGCAACTTGTATTCTATCGAAACTGACCATAAATCTTTGAGAGAATGAGAGACATTTGAAATGTAAAACAATAAAAAACCATAGTTATGTTACAAATCACAGACAATAACGGAATCTTTCAATTATCAGGAAACTTAGTAGCAGGAAGTACTTCTGATTTAAAGAATCATATAAATCATTTATTAGATAGAAAAGAGAATGTGATAATAAGTTTAGATAAAATTGAATCAATAGATATTAATGGAGTTAATGTTTTAAAGAAACTATACAAAAAGGCAATTTCAAATAACGTACTTTTTTATGTGATAGGTAGAGAAAATAAAAAAATTGCCAAGTATATTAACTCTACAATGTTACAGTTTATAGTGAGAAGAGATAATCTTTAATTAAGTAAAACGAGGTAACTTTATTTCATAAAAAAATTTTTTAAGTGGTCCTAAGTTTTTTACATTAAGTATGCTTTTTATTAATGCTG
>JABSPN010000129.1 GCA_013214425.1 Flavobacteriaceae bacterium
CCGAATATTCTGAATATAAAATGATCATTGAAGGTGCTAGCCGGCTTGAAGCACCTTCTTTTGATCGACAAAAAATATTTGATGGAATTAAAGAAAAGACTCCAGCTAAAAAAGAAGTAAAAGCAAAAAGGTTAATTCCAAACTGGGTCTATGGAGCAGCTGCTGCAATTGTGCTGTTCTTAGGCTATATGTTTATGTTTAATGAAACCAATTATACTGCTGGTTTCGGACAAAAAATTGCGTTTAATTTACCAGATGATTCCGAAGTACAATTAAATTCAGGTTCTAAAGTATCGTTTGATCCTGGAAGCTGGGCAGATGACAGGTCGTTGACACTTGATGGAGAAGCGTTTTTTAAAGTAAAGAAAGGAGCTACTTTTACAGTAAATACCAAAGAAGGAAAAGTAACTGTTTTGGGTACTCAGTTTACAGTTAATTCCAGAAATGGATTATATCAAGTGAAATGTTATGAAGGAAAAGTAAGTGTTTCAGTTGATGGAAAAGAAGCCATGCTTGAATTAGGAGACGCTGTATTGCTTCAGGATGGAAGCCTTAAAAAGCAACAGTTTGAAGCCGAATCTCCAGAATGGTTATCGGGAGAAACCAGATTCAACAACATACCAATTCTTCAGGTTGTTGAAGAGATAGAAAGACAATATGGCGTAACAATTTTAGGAAAGAAAAACCTAAATTCAGACACCTTTACAGGAAGGTTTACGCACAATGATTTAGACCAGACATTAAAAACCGTTTTTGTTGCTATGGAAATTCCTTATACTTTTGATGGAAATACTAGTGTTTCTATCTTAAAATAATCAATGAAATCAAAACTTGTTGTTTTTATCAGCATTGTTCTATTTTCTTTTTCTAATGCCATTGCGCAAGATGATAAAGTACAGATGGATTATGAAAATACTAGCCTAAAAGAAATACTCAAAGAAATAGAAAAGCAATTAGGAGTTCGCTTTTCCTACAATGAAAAAATAATAACAGGAAAAGAACTTACAGTTAAAGGAGAAATGTCTTTTCGTGACCTTCTGGATTTAATTACAGAATCGACAAAACTGTACTTCAATATCCTTGATAAGGAAAACATTGTCATTCAAAAGACGCAACCCAAAGTCAAAACCTTTGAAATTTGTGGAAATATTCAGGATGAAAACGGAGCAATTTCTGATGTTACCATTCGAATAGCATCAAAATTTTTCGGAACAATTTCTGATAGTTTAGGAGATTTTAAACTAGACAGAGTTCAAGAAGGAGATCTGATAGAAATTCAGTTTTTAGGATATAAAACAATTCAATTGCAGGCTTCTGAATTTATTGGAAAAGACTGTCCGGCTGTTATCCTTGAAGAGGATACAACGATGCTCTCTGAAGTAGTTTTGACAGAATATATAACCACAGGTTTTGATAGAAACAATCATGACGGATCGGTAACAGTAAGCCCAGACAAATTGGGAATTTTACCCGGACTAACTGAACCCGATGTGTTACAAAGTTTGCAATTATTACCGGGAGTTTCAAGTCCAACAGAATCGGCTTCAGAATTACATGTTCGAGGCGGAACACCAGATCAAAATTTAGTGCTTTGGGATGGAATCAAAATGTATCACCAGGGGCATTTCTTCGGACAAATATCTGCGTTTAATCCTTATATAACTGATAAAATAGATGTGTATAGAAGCGGAACCAGTGCACGATATGGAGATCGCGTGGCGGGAGTAATTAATATTGCATCTGCTGATGATATTCTGGATAAAGTTCACGCTGGAGCGGGATTTAATTTTACACAAACAGATGCTTATATAAGAGCGCCACTAGTAAAGGATAAATTAGGAGTAACCGCCTCTATTAGAAGATCTTATTCAGATGTAATTAACACCATTACTTTTGAAAAACTAAACAGTAAAGTTTTTCAAAATACGAAAATTGAAAATGGTACAGGATCAGCTACAGATGAAGAGTTTAATGAAATAGACAACAACTTTTATTTTACCGACGCCAATCTGAAATTGAATTGGAAACCTAATGAGAAAAACCAGATTTTCTTTAGTGGGCTATTTGTTGCCAATGAATTAGATTATGAAGTTATTGGGAGTGAATTTAGACAAAAAGACGACCTTGATCTGATTAATGATGGGGCAAGTTTTAAATGGAGTCATACAGCTTCTGATAAATGGACGCATACCATAAAAGCCTATTTTTCCCATTATAATTCTAATTATTCATTTGATGAAACAGATATTGATGATCAAGAGAATTTTTCATTGACGAAGGACAATACCATTGCAGATTTTGGAGCTTCTATTCAATCCCAACATAAAATCAATGACGTTCATTCATTTTTTGGAGGATATGATTTTGTAAACAACAATGTTTCTTATTTAATATCACTTACCGACGACATGAATCTTCCCAATATAGAATCTCAGGATGACACTCAGTTATCTCATAGTGCATTTGGAGAGCATGAATACAACAAAAATGGACTTTTTATTAGAACCGGTCTAAGAATTAATTATTTTACCAGTGATCATGATGTCTATTTTGAGCCCAGAGTTTGTTTAGAAAAAAAATTGGGAGATTATTTTACAGTTAAGGGATCAGGTGAAATAAAAAATCAGGTGTTGAGTCAGTTGGTATTATTTGATTTTAATGAGATAGGGGTGGGAAACAACATTTGGGTTTTAGCAAATGACACCACGATTCCAGTTTTGAATAGTCAGCAATTCACAACGGGAATCTTATTTCAAAAAAATGGGTGGAACATTGATCTAGATGGATATTATAAAAAGGTTTACGGATTAACATCGCTTAGCAAAGGTTTTAATAACAACACCAATGATGAATATTCTGAAGGAGAAAATGATATTTTTGGCGTCGATTTTTTGATAAAGAAACGAATTAAGAATTTTAGAACTTGGTTAAGCTATAGTGTTAGCAAAAGTGAGCTTCGATTCGATGAATTGCAAAATGCTAAATTCCCTGGGAATTTTGATCAGCGCCACACCTTAACCTTTTCCAACACGTTAAAGGTTAATGAGTTTCAGTTTTCTTTAGGGTGGACATTTAGCTCCGGAAAACCTTATTCAGAGCCTGTTGGGATTAACAGCACGATCGATGGTTCAGGAGATGAGCAAAGTGAATTAATTTTTAACGGTCAAAACAACAAAAGATTGGGTTCATATCATCGTTTAGACGCTTCAGCTGTTTACGATTTTAACTTGGTAAAAAACAAAAACATTAAAGCCAGAGCTGGAGTGTCTGCATTAAATCTTTACAATAGAGAAAACGAGATTGATAAAGTTTTTAAAATAGATCAAAACACACTTAATAGTGACGATGCACAAATTATTGAACAAACCCGAATAGGTTTAGGTATTACACCCAATATAGTATTTAGGGTCACTTTCTAAGTTTAGCGTTTTGCTTCTTTTTCTTTTTTTCTCCAGTAAGTTTAAAGGATTGAGCCATTTTACTGAAAGTGGTACGGTGAGTTTCTTTATCATCTTTTAAAGTCCAGGCCATGATCATGTAAACTTGTTCTTTTCCTTCAACAAAGGTTAGAAAATAAGTAATATCTTCATAAACATCTTCGAGCGTACAATCAAATTCTTTAGAAACGGCATCTAAACCATTAATGGTAAGATAAGAGGGATTATATTCTTCTAGGATATCGACAGTGTCATGAAAAGAGTCTAAATGAACATTCATATAGTTCTCTACAATTGATAAATCTTCATCGTATTCCCCTATAGACTTAAAGGTGTCGACAAAATCTTTTTTTTCATCTTCTATAATTAAAAAATAGGTTTCATTAAAGATATTTTGATACTGAATAATGGCATTTTCATTAGCGTTTTCACCATAAACCGGATTCATATTATTCGGAATCCTAATGGAAAAACCACTCTCTTTTATTTCTTTAAAATCACTTTTAAGAGAAGAAGTACTGTCTTTGCAAGAAAGCAGTAAGACAAAACACAGAACAAGTATTTTAGACAAAGAGCTAGGCATCATTAAGCTTTTTTGTGGAGTAATCGCGTGAGTTTTATAGATAAATCAGTTAAAATGATTTTAGCATTCCCATTCCTTTCGATATGATAAATGGCATCATTTAATTCTGAATTGATCTCCTGAATATTATTACCATGAACAAAAGGAGCAAACTTTTCTAAAGCAAAATTAGTAGTTTGAGTTTCCAGATACACCAAATCTTTAGCGGTGTAATTTAACAGTAGTGCCTGTCTGAAAAAATGTAAGCAATAATTCAGAAACTGTTTTTGAGTTTCTCTTCCCGTTTTAGAAATTTCTTCACTCCATTGAATCAGATCATTGATTACAGCTTTGTTCCCTTTAGCCCTAAACGCGGCTCTTACCCAAGTGATAAACCATTGTTCAAATTGAATTTCTTCAGAATCTTGATTAATGATATCTGTGGCCTTATTGAAGTTACCATTTGATTGATGTGCAATTTTGATTGCTTCTTGTTCAGATACCTGATGTTGCTCTATCAATGCGTTTTTAATAGCATCTTCTGCTAAAACAGGAAAATGCAAGACCTGACATCTCGATCTAATCGTATTGATTATTTGATCTTCATGCTCAGTTACTAAAATAAAAACGGTCTTTTCAGGCGGTTCTTCAATTAGTTTAAGTAACTTATTAGAAGCAGCAATGTTCAGTTTTTCTGCCATCCAGATAATCATCACTTTATATCCGCCCTCAAAAGACTTCAGTGCTAATTTTTTAACCACATCCATGGCTTCATCGACACCTATTTGTCCTTGTTTGTTTTCAATACCTAATAGGGTATACCAGTCAAACAAATTCCCATAAGGCTGTTCTTTTACAAAAATTCGCCAATCTTCCAGGAACAAATCACTTACAGCATGTCTTTTCACTTTATCATTAGTGGCCACAGGAAAGGCAAAATGTAGGTCTGGGTGTGCTAACTGATCAAACTTAAGGTGACAAGCCTGATTGTCGTTACCGCATAAAATATAACGAGCATAAGCAATAGCAACAGCAAGAGTTCCAGAACCTTCATGCCCCACAAATAATTGAGCATGTGGGATTCTACCACGATCTGCACTTGTTTTTAAGTGACGAATTAAATGTTGTTGCCCTATAATCTGAATAAAAGTCAGGAATGTACTTAGAAACTCATTTTTACACAGGTAAAAGTAAATGAATTTTTTCATTTCAAGATTCAGATAAAAGAAATGGAAAAATTTATCTTTGTTGCTCAAATATTTAATCAGATGCAAACACTACACAACTTTAACTTTGAGAATAAGAAAGCATTAATTCGAGTAGACTTTAATGTTCCTTTAGATGCAAATTTTAATGTAACTGATGACACCAGAATTCAGGCAGCAAAGAAAACCATTATTAAAGTGCTTGAAGATGGAGGGAGTTGTGTATTAATGTCTCATTTAGGGAGACCAAAAGGAGTTCAGGATGAGTTCTCGTTACGACATATTGTTTCAGAGGTTTCAGAAGTAATAGGAGTCGAGTGTAAGTTTGCTGAAAACTGTGTTGGAGAACAAGCAGAACAAGCCGTTGCTGAATTAAAGTCAGGAGAAATATTATTACTGGAAAACTTACGTTTTCACGAAGAAGAGAAGAAAGGGGATAAAGATTTTGCAGAGCAATTATCTAAATTAGGAGATGTTTATGTGAACGATGCTTTCGGAACAGCTCATAGAGCACATGCCTCAACGGCAATTGTTGCTGAATTTTTCCCTAAAAACAAGTGCTTCGGAAATTTATTAGCAACTGAAATTGAAAGTATCGATAAGGTGATGAAAACAGGCGAAAAGCCCGTAACAGCAATTTTAGGAGGTGCTAAAGTATCTTCGAAAATCACCATTATAGAAAATATTCTTGATAAGGTAGATCATATCATAATTGGTGGAGGTATGACCTTCACATTCATAAAAGCTCAAGGAGGTCAAATAGGAAATTCCCTTGTTGAAGATGAATATTTAAATCTAGCTAATGACATTCTTCAAAAAGCAGCAGCAAAAGGAGTACAAATACATCTACCAGTTGATGCGCTTATTGCCGATGCTTTTTCAAATGACGCTAACAGGCAAACAGTGGATACCAAAGCAATTCCAGAAGGGTGGATGGGATTAGATGTAGGCCCAGAAACATCGAAAAAATTTGCAGAGGTTTTAGCAAATTCGAAAACAATTCTTTGGAACGGACCTTTAGGAGTATTTGAACTATCAAATTTTGCCTCTGGAACGATCGCTCTCGGAAATGCTATTGCAGAAGCAACAGAAAATGGAGCTTTCTCGCTTGTAGGAGGAGGAGATTCTGTAGCAGCAGCAAAGCAGTTCGGATTTACAGAGAGAGTAAGTTATGTTTCAACAGGCGGTGGAGCCATGTTAGAGAGTTTAGAAGGGAAAACACTTCCAGGAATTGCGGCTATTCTGAAATAAAAAGAAGTTCCTCAAGCCAACTTAGTCCCTCAGAGCAAATCAAAAAATTACACTATTTTAGCAAACGATCCGTTTGTATATCAAAATATAGTTTGAAATGAGATGTTTCCTTTTTTTCTTTTTTGTAGTAATGTTGAGTTTAGCTCAGGAAGGTATTCCGCCTACAATAGAGGCAGATTCTATAAAAAATGACACTTTAATCAAAAAACCAACATTTAAAGAATATCCTTATGCGGTTAAGATGGATAGCTTGTGGTTAAAAGAGTTGTACAGCTTGGAGATTTACGACACGATTCAAAAAATTATACAAACGGAGAAATTCGACACAATTCCTTATAAAGCCATCCCGACAGATACACTTAAGAAAAGATTAGCAGCTTTAAATGATAAAACACCTTTTAACATTGAATATAACGAGACCTTAGAAAGTGTGATCAATAGGTTTTTGAAAAACAGAAAAAAGTCTTTACAGCGCTTAATGGCATTGAGTGAATTTTACTTTCCAATGTTCGAAAGAGAATTGGATGCTAAAAATATTCCATTAGAATTAAAATATTTAGCGATTGTAGAATCTGCGTTAAACCCAAGAGCCAAATCTAGAGTTGGCGCAACAGGATTGTGGCAATTTATGTTTGTTACAGGAAAAGAGCACGGACTCGATGTAAGCTCTTATGTTGATGAGCGAAGTGATCCGATTATGTCTACCAAAGCAGCCTGTGTATTTTTAGATAAACTATACAAACGATTTGGAGATTGGGATTTGGCTTTAGCGGCCTATAATTCTGGCCCTGGAAATGTATCAAAAGCTATTAGAAGATCAGGCGGACATACTAATTATTGGAATATCAGGTCGTATTTACCTAGAGAAACTGCAGGTTATGTTCCTATATTTCAAGCCACCATGTATGTGATGGAATATGCAGATGAGTATGAATTAGTTGCCGACAAATCCAAATACAGACATTTTGAAACGGATACGGTTAGAGTTAAAGAACAACTGGGTTTAGAACATGTATCAGAATTAATGGATATTAGTTTAGAGGAGCTTCAGTTTTTAAACCCATCTTATAAATTAGATATTATTCCGAAGGTAAAAGACGAAGCATATTATATAAGGCTACCAAAATATGCTATTGGAGACTTTGTGAGTAATGAAGATTCAATTTATGCTTACTCAGCAAAAATATTTAATCAGAGAGAAAAAGCTTTACCAGAATTAACAAAAGTTTCTAGTAGAATACGATACAAAGTAAGGAAGGGAGATTATTTAGGAAAAATCGCCAATAGATACGGAGTAAGAGTTAGTCAGATTAAGAGATGGAACGGACTTAGAACGAATAACCTAAGTATTGGTCAGCGATTAACAATTTATCCAAGGAGAACATCTAGTAGCAAGACATCAAAGAAAAAATCAAGTACAACAACTACCAAAACCACTAATAAAAATATTACAGGATCTAGTTATACTGTGGTTTCAGGCGATACTTTATATGGCATTGCTAAAAAATTTCCTGGAATTTCTTCTGATAATATTAAAGAATGGAACAATCTTGGCAGTAGT
>JABSPN010000013.1:0-11761 GCA_013214425.1 Flavobacteriaceae bacterium
GTTTAAACAACAGTATGTGGAGTGAAGTTCCAGCTGTTCAAGTCATCGCCTGGCGTATGTTAAATAGAATGCGTAAAGAAGGGTGGCCACAGGATTTACTGGACATGATGTACTTAGAAGAAGAGCTCTTAAACTGGGCTACTGCGACTGGAGAAGGTGAAGATAATGAAGACAAAATAGTACATAAAGATTGTAATGGTAACATTTTAAAAGATGGGGACTCAGTAGTTCTTATAAAAGATTTGGTAGTAAAAGGCGCTAATTTTACAGCAAAAAGAGGCGCACCAGTGCATCGAATTTCTTTAGTTTGGGATAACGCAGAACAAATTGAGGGAAAAGTAGATGGACAACATATAGTAATACTAACTCAGTTCGTTAAGAAGACGAAGTAAAAGTTCATTATCATAATTGTCTAACTTGACTTTTTGGACAAAATATTATTAACGATTAGCCAAACTCGTTCAATAAGTTAGTCTGACAATTCGATAAAAAAAGCCGCTCAATGAGCGGCTTTTTTATTTTTAGTCATTCTGAACTTGTTTCAGAATCTTAACTTTAAGGTGACCTAACTTATAAATCAAACTTAATCCCTTGTGCTAACGGTAAGTCTGTTGTATAGTTAATTGTATTTGTTTGTCTTCTCATGTAGATTTTCCAAGCATCAGATCCAGACTCACGTCCACCACCTGTTTCTTTCTCACCACCAAAAGCTCCACCAATCTCAGCTCCAGAAGTACCAATATTTACATTAGCAATTCCACAGTCAGATCCAGCATGTGATAAGAAACGCTCAGCTTCTCTTAAGTTATTGGTCATAATTGCAGATGATAATCCTTGTGCAACGCCATTTTGAACATCAATAGCATTGGTTACATCTCCTGAATACTTTAATAAGTATAATACTGGAGCAAATGTTTCATGTTGTACGATTTCAAAAGAGTTATTTGCTTCAGCAATTGCTGGCTTGACATAGCAACCACTTTCGTATCCTTCTCCTTTAAGTACTCCACCTTCAACAACTATATTACCTCCTTCTTCTTCTACTTTCTCTAAAGCAGCTTCATACATCTTAACAGCATCTTTATCGATTAACGGACCAACATGATTGTTTTCATCTAATGGATTTCCGATTCTTAATTGTCCGTAAGCATCAACGATAGCATTCTTTACTTGATCGTACATTGACTCATGGATGATTAATCTCCTAGTAGAAGTACAACGTTGCCCTGCAGTTCCAACAGCTCCAAATACAGCTCCAATAACAGTCATCTTCACATCAGCATCTGGAGTGACAATGATCGCATTGTTTCCACCTAATTCTAATAATGATTTTCCTAAACGCTCACCTACAGTTTTAGCAACAATTTTACCCATTCTTGTAGAACCTGTAGCAGAAATCAAAGGAATACGTTTATCCGTTGTCATATACTCACCTACCTTGTAATCTCCTGTTACAATACAAGAAATCCCTTCTGGTAAGTTATTTTCTTTTAATACCTCAGCAATAATATTTTGACAGGCTACTCCACATAATGGCGTTTTCTCCGATGGTTTCCAAACACATACATCACCACAAATCCAAGCTAAAGCAGTATTCCATGCCCATACAGCTACTGGGAAGTTAAATGCAGAAATAATCCCTACAACTCCAAGCGGGTGATATTGCTCATACATTCTGTGACCAGGTCTTTCAGAGTGCATTGTTAATCCGTGTAACTGTCTTGATAATCCAACAGCAAAATCACAGATATCAATCATCTCTTGTACTTCTCCTAAACCCTCTTGATAAGATTTCCCCATTTCATAAGAAACTAATTTTCCTAAAGGCTCTTTAACCTCTCTTAATTTCTCACCAAATTGACGTACCATTTCTCCTCTAACTGGAGCTGGCATAGTTCTAAAAGTTTTGAATGCTGAAGTAGCAGCTTCCATTACTTTCTCATAATCTTCTTTTGAAGTTGTTCTAACTTTTCCAATTAATTCTCCATCAACTGGCGAATACGATTCAATGATCTCTCCATTAGAAAAATTGGTAGAACCTGTTGATGTTCCATCATTTATTTCTTGTAAGCCTAATTGTCCTAAGGCTTCTTTCATACCGAAATCAGTTGCTACTGCTGACATAATTTTTTAACTTTTAAATTAAGTATTGTTAAATTCACTGCGAAAGTACTACTTATTTTTTGAAAATTAAATAGTTAGATTTCCAAAGAAATTGGATTTAATTAGAAAAATTACAGAACTTTTTATTACCTTTAAATCATCCATTGGATAAATCCCTATAATTACCTTAATTTTAAAATATGCTATGTTTTGAACTCAATCCCCTGAGAGCAAGACTATATTCTATTTATTAATAACTAAACAATGAAAAAAATATTATACTTATTCATCGTATCATTATTACTATTCTCTTGTAAAGAAGAAGCGAGTCAAGAAGTTGAAAATACTCCTGAAACCAAAAAAGAGGAAACAACTTCCAGAACTGGGCGAATTGCCTTAGTGATACACGGGGGTGCCGGAACCATTCTTAAAAAGAACATGACTCCTGAAAAAGAAGCAGCCTACAAAGCCAAATTAGAGGAGGCTTTAAAAGCAGGTTACACAGTTCTGGAACATGGAGGCTCTAGTTTAGATGCAGTTGAAAAAACCATTCATGTCATGGAGAACTCACCCTTATTTAATGCCGGAAAAGGAGCTGTGTTTACGAATGCTGAAACCAATGAATTAGATGCTTCTATCATGACAGGTCATGATCTCAATGCAGGGGCTGTTGCGGGAATCACAACAATAAAGAACCCTATATCTGCAGCCAGAAAAGTAATGGAAGAATCTGTTCACGTGATGTTATCGGGAAAAGGAGCTGAAGCCTTTGCTGAAGATCGGGATTTGGAATTAGTCGAGCCTTCTTACTTTCATACCGATAACCGATTCAAAGCATTGAAACGAATTCAGGAAAAAGAAAAAACAGAATTGGATCACGATGAAAAAGTGTCTTTTTTCGATCCAGAAATTAACGATTCAAAATACGGAACAGTAGGCTGTGTGGCTTTAGATAAAAACGGTAACATTACAGCAGGAACCTCAACGGGCGGAATGACCAACAAACGCTGGGGAAGAATTGGAGATTCTCCAGTAATCGGATCAGGAACTTATGCCAATAATAAAACTTGTGGTGTGTCTAGCACAGGACACGGCGAATACTTTATTCGCGCTCAAGTTGCTCATGATATTTCTGCCATGATGGAATACAAAAACGCTAGTTTACAAGAAGCGTCAACAGAAGTAATTCACGACAAGTTAACCGAAATGGGAGGTACTGGGGGAATTGTTGCCCTTGATGCCTCTGGGAATATCGCTATGGAATTTAATACTGCCGGAATGTACCGAGGATATATCGATACTAAAGGAGAACTCTACATAGGAATTTATAAAGAAGAATAATCCAAATTAATGATCCGTTATAATTTATACACTTTTGTCCTGCTGAATGAATTTCGTTGTCCCATTAACCAGATCTGAAAACACTTCAGAGTGATGTCAAAAAATTGTAAAGATCACCCCCTATAATTACTAAATTAAATATTCATTAAAAAGCACATTAAAATGAAAATCAAAAAAGTTTTACCCTTGTTAATGCTATTTCTTTTGGTAATAGCGTGTAAAAAGAAGTCTGGGGAGTCTGGAGCAGAAGTCTCAAACTTTTATGAATTTAAAGAATACATTTCTGATGTCTCTTCTGGTTTAATTTCCAGAAAATCGGATGTGAGAGTTGTTTTGGCAACACCCGTTGAAGCCTGGTCAAACGACCTGGTGTTAGATTCTGATTTACTATCAGTTTATCCAAAAGTAACAGGTAAATTAATTGCCTTAAACAACAGAACCATTGCCTTTCAGCCAGAAAGCGAATTTAAAAGTGATACCGAGTATGTCTTTACCCTAAACCTGAAAAAAATTCAGAAGACAGAAAAAGACTACGAAGAATTCACCTTTAAAGTAAAAACGTTCAAACAGGATTTTACAGTCATGACCAACCAATTACAATCTTATAGTAGAGATTGGCAATACTTGATTGGTAATATAAGAACCAGCGATGTCATGACTTTGGAAACGGCTAAAAAACTCATTCGAGTAAAGCAAAAAGGAAAAGCCCTAGCCGTGAAATTTGATAACGAACCAAACGATACGCAGTTTTTCACATTTACCATAGACAGTATCCAACGTTTTGAAGATGATTCAGAAATTGAAATATCATGGGACGGAACACCTATTGGTATCGACAATAAAGAAGAACTAAACTATAAGATTATTGGGAAAAATAATTTTCAGATCATCAAGGCTGAAGTAGCCGAAGGAAAAGAACAATATCTGGAAATCAATTTTTCTGACCCGCTTAAAAAGAACCAAACTTTTGACGGATTAGTAACCATAGAAGGTGTTTCTAAACTACGTTATAGTGTAGACGGAAATATTTTAAAAGTGTTTGCCAATAAAACACTCAAAGGATCTTTACAAGTAGAAGTGTTTCAAGGAATAACAAGCTTGGAAGGTTATAAACTAAAATATCCTTTTTCTGAACAAGTAGCTTTTGAACAGCAAAAACCCGAAGTAAAACTATTACAAAGCGGAACAATTCTACCCACTTCAAATAATCTAAAATTTAATTTTGAAAGTGTCAACCTTAGAGCTGTTGATGTCACCGTTTATAAAATCTATAAGAACAACATTCTTCAATTCCTTCAGGAAAATGATATAAATGGTCAAAGCGAATTAAAACGAGTAGCAAGACCTATCGCTAAAAAAACAATTAATCTTGAAAAGAGAACGTCTAGCAATCTAAGCAAAAGAAACGCTTTTGCTGTTGACTTAAAAAAGATTATTAATGCTGACCCAGGAGCAATTTATAGAATTGAGTTATCCTACAAACAAGCTTATTCCATTTACAAGTGTGAGAATGCTGTTGCTGCCGAAGAAACAATTGAAGAAATAGATTATGATGAGGAAGATGTAGAAGACAGCAATTGGGATTATGGCGGATACTATTACTATAATGATTATTACGATTACAATTGGAGAGATCGTGATAATCCTTGTACTGCATCTTATTATAGAAATAAAAAAGTAAGCGCTAATATTCTGGCTACTAACTTGGGAACTACAGTTAAAAAAGGATTGAACAACTCTTATTTTGTAGCTGTTAGTGACATTGTTAGCACACAACCCGTTTCAAATGCTAAAGTAGCCTTCTATAACTATCAGCAACAATTATTAAGCGAAACTGCTACAGATGAAAAAGGATTCGCCCTTTACGATGCACAAAAACCAGCCTTCTTTGCTATCGTTAGTAAAGCAGGACAATCGACTTATGTAAAACTAAATGATGGAGGAACTTTATCGGTAAGTAAGTATGATGTTTCAGGAGTAAGACTGAAAAAAGGAATCAAAGGATTTATTTATGGTGAAAGAGGCGTTTGGAGACCTGGGGACACATTGTTTTTATCATTTATGCTGAATGACAAAGCCAACAAGTTACCTTACGGACATCCAGTAAAAATGGAATTATCAGATCCTTATGGAACCATCATTCACAGAGCTATACAAACCGATGGTTTAAACAACCTGTATACCTTTATTGTTCCAACTGATGAAAATGCTACCACAGGAAACTGGAATGCAAAAGTAAGTGTTGGAGGTGCTATCTTTAATAAGTCGATCAAAATAGAAACGATTAAACCAAATCGTTTAAAAATCAAAGCTGGTTTTGATGAAGAAATTATTACTTCAGCAAAATCTGTTAATGGAGACCTAGAAGTGACCTGGTTACATGGCGCTATTGCCAAAAACCTTAAGGCTGATATTAACGTCAAGTTCCATCAGCAGAACACCACTTTTAAGGCTTTCCCAAGCTACGAATTTGATGATCCTGCCCGTACCTTTAATTCTGAAGAGATGACCATTTTTGACGGTCGAATAGACGGAGAAGGGAAAGCTACTTTTAGAGTAGATCCACAATTAAGCGATCAGGCACCTGGAATGCTTAAAGCTTCTTTTGTGACTAAAGTATACGAGAATGGAGGAGATTTTAGTACCGATGTGTTCTCAAAAACCTATTCTCCATATGAGAGTTATGTAGGATTGAATACACCAAAAGGGGATCGGGCTAGAAACATGCTTTTAACTGATAAAAAACACACTTTTGATATTGCAACGGTAAATGAAAACGGAAAGCCAATTGCTGTTAAAAATCTTGAAGTGAAAATTTATAAAGTCAACAGAAACTGGTGGTGGAATGCTTCTAATGCGAATCTATCTCAATACAATGGAAGTACCTATAGAGAAACTGTGTTTACCACTAAAGTCAGTACCAAATCAAACGGAAAAGGGTCGTTCCAATACGAATTAAAATATCCAGATTGGGGACGTTTTCTGGTTAGAGTTATTAATCCTGAAAGCGGACATGCAACAGGAAAACTCATCTTTATCGATTGGCCTGGATGGGCGGGGAAAGCCAGAAAAGGGGATCCTTCTGAAGCGAATATGTTAGTCTTTGCTGCCGATAAAGAAAACTACAATGTAGGTGATCAGGCGAATGTAGTGTTCCCGTCAAGTGCTGGAGGGCGCGCATTAGTGACTATTGAAAACGGAACAGAAGTATTACAATCTCGTTGGGTAAAAACCTCTAAGGAACATACGAAATTCAATTTCAAGATTACTCCGGAAATGGCTCCTAACGTCTACATCAGCATTGCTTCTTTACAAAGACATGCCAATACCGAAAACGATGAGCCAATACGAAAATATGGCGTTGCTGGTATCACGGTTGAAAATCCGAAGACTAAATTAAAGCCTGAAATTTCCATGTCTTCAGTATTAAGACCAGAGCAAACGACTTCTATAAAAGTGAGTGAGCAAAATGGAAAAACGATGACCTATACACTGGCTATTGTAGATGAAGGTTTATTAGATCTTACCCGATTTAAAACTCCAGATCCATGGGAGACTTTCTATGCGAAACAAGCTTTAGGAGTAAAAACCTGGGATATTTATGATGATGTGATTGGAGCGTATGGCGGAAGAATCAACCAAGTGTTTAGTATTGGAGGGGATGGAATGAATGCCGGAAGCAAAAACAAAAAAGCCAATCGATTCAAACCTGTAGTAATTTTTAAAGGTCCTTTTACCCTTAAGAAAGGACAATCTAAAACTCATAAAGTGACCATTCCGAAGTATATCGGTTCGGTAAGAACTATGGTCGTAGCTCACGATCCGGATAAAGAATCGTACGGGAATGCAGAAAAAGCAACTCCAGTCAGAAAACCATTAATGGTCTTGGCATCAGCTCCAAGAAAAGTGACTCCAGGAGAAAAAGTGAGAATTCCTGTAACGGTATTCGCAATGGAGAAAAAAGTAAAGAACGTAATCGTGAAATTAAAGAACAACAGCATGTTTAAAGTACTCGGTTCTTCATCACAATCTGTTTCTTTTGCTAAGCCAGATGAAAAAATGGTCTACTTTGATGTAGAAGTACTCAAAAACGGAATCGGAACCTTTGAAGTATCTGCTTCTGGAAATGGAGAAAAAGCTTCTTACGAAGTGGAAATGGATGTTACCAATCCAAATCCGGAGACAACAGAAGTTATTGATGTGCTTCTAGAACCTAATGCTTCTCAAACAATTGATTTTGCTACCTTTGGTGTATCAGGAACCAATAATGCTCAAATAGAATTATCGTCTCTACCTCCAATGGATTTCAATTCAAGATTAAATTACTTGATTCGTTATCCGCATGGATGTGCTGAGCAAACAACATCGAGCGTGTTCCCGCAACTGTTCTTAACCGAACTCTTTGATTTACCTGCCGACAAGAAACAACGTATTCAACAGCATGTTCAAATTGGAGTCGACAAGTTGGGTTACTTCCAAACACCAAGCGGCGGATTCTCGTATTGGCAAGGAGGAAATACCGCCAATGACTGGTCTTCTAGTTATGCCGGACATTTCTTAATCGAAGCAGAGAAAAAAGGATTTGTGTTACCGATTTCGTTCAAATCAAAATGGATTCAGTATCAAAAACAGGCTGCGAAAAACTGGCGTTTTAATACAACATCCTACAGAAATGGATTGGCTCAAGCCTATCGTTTATATACTTTAGCCTTAGCTGGAAGCCCAGATTTATCGTCAATGAACCGTTTACGTGAAACTAGAGGAATCACCAACGAAGCAAAATTGAGATTGGCTGCTGCCTATGCGTTAGCCGGACAAAAAGATGCCGCTAAGAAAATCGTGAATAGCACTTCTTTAGACTTTACTCCTGAAAAGTATAACTACTATACTTACGGATCTACCAACAGAAATAAGGCTATGGCTCTGGAAACTTTCGTGATCATGAAAGATCATCAAAAGTCAAAGAATTTAGCCAAAGCCATTGCCAATGTCTTATCAGATAGAAGTTATATGAGTACGCAAACTACGGCTTATAGTTTATTAGCCATGTCAAAATATGCCACTTTTGTTGGCGGAAAAGGTGTGAACGTAAACTATACAGCTAACGGTAAAAAGCAAGTATCTATTAATACAAAAAAAGCGTTGGCAAGTAGAGATATTAAGAGCATTGGCGGAATGAATAAGGTCACGATTAAGAACAATAAAGACAATACGATTTATGTTCGCATCCTGAATAATGGTATTTTACCCGTTGGTAAGGAGAAAATAGAAAAGCGTAACCTAACCGCTACAGTTTCTTATAAAAACAAAAACGGAACCTTATTAAACCCGAATTCTATTTCACAAGGAACAGATTTTGTTGCAGAGGTTACAATTTCTAACAATGGAAACGAACGTGTAAAAGATGTTGCATTGAGTAATATTTTCCCTTCAGGATGGGAAATTGTGAATACACGTTTTACTGATTTTGGTTCTTTTGCTGAAAACAATGCAGATCATACCGACATCAGAGATGATCGAGCGAATTTCTATTTCGATTTAGATAAGCGTGGTACGAAAACATTCAGAGTCTTATTGAATGCTTCCTATCTGGGGAACTACTATTTACCAGGGGTACAATGTGAAGCCATGTATGATGACGATTACTTTGTACGTACCAAAGGACAATGGGTAGAAGTCGTGCAATAATCTTTAGATTTTAATAATGAATATTTAATAAGCTCCTTCATTTTGAGGGGGCTTATTTTAATACACTAACATGACCATCTTTTTTAGAATTACCCTTTGTATAGTTGTATTCGTTGTCTTATTATATATAGATTTCAGTATCGTTAGCCCAATGATTTTACCAGATAATCATTGTTACTATCACACTCATGAAATTCCCCTTTGGGTTGATCTACTGTATATGAATGAAGGCTCTAATGGCCACCCTGAATGGACACTATTTCATATCGTATTGCTAATTAGTTTGAGTGGTTATTTAACTTTTATGATTAATTGGAAGTCTGATACACCCCAACCCCTCTCCAAAGGGGAGTTGTTTGGTTGAATATTTATTATAAAAATTTCGTAATACTTTAGGATTAAATCACCATCAACTCTCCCTTTGTAAGAAGGAAAGATTCTCAGGCTAAAATCAGGGATGTGTTATTTATAAACCGAAATAAAAAGTATTTATTTGAGGCGCAAAAGCCATTTCATGTTGACAGGTCAAAGCACAGCCTCCTTCATCAAGGCATCTTGCAATTAATCTACCACAAGAGAACTTTCCATCACAAGTTTCGTTCCAGCTATTGTCTCCATTTTGACACTCAACAGTATAGTCATCATTAGGCGCTTTTTTATCTAAAACAAAGAAATCGGGTTCTTTTTCTTCGGAACTTATATATTCAATTGTTTTGTTCTTAGCGTCCCATTGATAGGTGATGTAAATAATGTTTTCATTGTCGAGTTCTAAATTGATTGATGAGATTTCTTCAAAGAAAGTTTCTACTTCTAATTTATGATCTCCCAAAAAAGCTAAATTGTCTTCTTGAGTACTACATGACAACAGAAACAAGAACAGAGTAGGCACTCCTAAAATTAATTTTGAATTTCTCATAATCGAACTACTTAAGTTATTGACTGACAATATTATGAATGTTTAATCCATCTTATGATAGGTGATCAAATTTTTTATTCATAGACAAATAAACGTTATGATTTTAACTTCTAAATCAAAGTATAACCATTCCCTTTACTCCTTCGTAAGAAGGAAAGATTTTCAGGCTAAAATCAGGGATGTGTTCAATAAATTAATCCGTACTTTTAACCTATGATTCAAACACCCTATTACGCCGTGATTTTTACCTCAAAACAAACCCATAATCTGGAGGGCTATTCCGCTATGGCAGTTCGGATGGAAGAATTAGCCAAAACTCAAAAGGGTTATCTAGGGTTTGAACATGGAAAAGGGGGACTCAATGTTACTGTTTCTTATTGGGAAACCTTAGAAGATATCAAAAACTGGAAAGCACATACCGCCCATGCTTTCGCTCAGGAGAAAGGTAAAGAAGATTGGTACAAATGGTATAAGGTTCGTATTTGTAAAGTGGAAAAGGAATATGAATTTAATAAAGAGTAAACTCTTTACTTTATCATTTAGTGTTTTTACATTTTTAATTTATTTCGCCCATTCCGGATACACATCAGGAGATAAATCAAAAACATAGCTTCCCCAATAATACATCATAATTGAGATGATGATGATTCCCACACAATTCAGAATAAATCCGGGTAATAACATCTGTTTAATCTTTAACTGTTTGGAGCCAAAAACAATGGCATTGGGAGCAGTTGCTACAGGAAGCATAAATGCCAATGAAGCAGCAATAGTTAACGGAATCATTAAATATAACGGATTCACCTGAAGCGATGCGGCTAAAGCAATGCTTAAAGGTAACAAAGCCTGCGTTGTCGCTACATTAGAAGTAAACTCTGTTAAAAAAGCCATTAATAAAGCACATCCTAAGATGATAATGAGAATCGGACTTCCAAAAAGCACGGTTAGTTTTTCTCCTATCCACTCTGATAATCCTGAGGTTTGAAACCCTTTCGCCATGGCAAACCCACCACCAAAAAGTAAGACAATACTCCAGGGCAATTTTACGGCTGTTTTCCAATCCATTAAAGCCCCTTTTTGTCTTTTGTCTTTAGACGGGATAATGAATAACAGTATGGCTATAAAAATGGCAACAACTGCATCGGGAATAAACTTTTTATCATCGGTAAAAATGCTACTCCAACCTGGCAGGATAAAGTCTCCTATTTTAATGTCGGCTCTAAATACTAGAAGTAAAACAAATAAGGCAAATAAAACTAAAATAAGTGTTTGCTCTCTCGTTCTTTTCCCAAGAGCTTTATAACTTTCTTCAAAGAAAACAGGCTTTATAGGTTTGATCTTCCCCTTAGGTTTAAACAGAAAATACAATACAAAAATAGCAGCGGTAAACACCACCAAGGTAACAGGTAAAGCAAACACCAGCCAATTTCCAAAAGTGATATCTGGAGCTTGTTCGTAGGCATTAGAAAATATCTTGGTAAATACTAGGTTGGGTGGTGTTCCGATTAAGGTAGTAATACCACCTATAGAACAAGAATAGGCCACACCTAGTAATAGTGCTATTTTAAACTTTCCGAGTTCATTTTTAGAATATAAGTTTTCTAATTCGTCAATGACCGATAAAACTAAAGGAAGCATCAATAAGGTTGTTGCCGTATTGGAAATCCACATCGACAAAAAAGCAGAGATCGCCATAAATCCAACTAAAACAGG
>JABSPN010000013.1:11771-19901 GCA_013214425.1 Flavobacteriaceae bacterium
CCGAAGAACAACAACGTCCGTAAAGCGATTCGCCTGTGAACATTCCATTTTTCGATAGCTAAGGCAATAATAAATCCGCCAATAAATAAGAAAATAATATCATTTACATAGCTTCCAGAAACTTCTTTTCCGCTGGAAATACCTGAAATTGGAAACAACACCAAGGGTAATAAAGACGCAATTGCGATTGGAACGGCCTCGGTAATCCACCAGCCAGCCATCCATATAGCAATTCCTAACATTCTTCCAATCAAAGGGTTTTCTTCACTAGGATTCAATACCGTCGAAAAAAGTATAAATAAGATGGGAAATACTACAAGTGATACTTTTTTCAGGGTGGCCTGTTTCATTTACTTAGGTTTTAAGTGATGAAAATAAGAAAAAATGTGCATTAATATTCATATACCAGACCTATTCCCAAAAGTTGCTTGAATTGAACTCTAGGTCCCAAGGTTTCCAATTCGCCGTCATCGTTGGTATCTTTTTTTATTTTTACATCATTATCATAACGCAAGTGAGCGGCAACGGTAGCCTTTACATATTTATTCACGATTAGATCCAGGTTAGTTTCCCAATCCACGTCAACATTTCCAAAATCATTGATATAATCGGTATACAGGTCCACTCTACTCCTCAGATTAATATTCTCCCAAAGCTCTTTTTCCCATTCGGCGTGTAATAAAACACCCAATTGGATATAGGTTTTCTTTCCCTCCTGAATAAGATTTCCCATATCGTCAAATCGAGCACCCTGAACTCCAAAAGCTCCCTCATTGGCTAAACGCTGACTTAACACAAATGTTGACTTTAACGTAGTTGGAGAGGCATAAATACTCAATTTTTTTTCTTCATCTATATAACTTAATCCTGCACCTGCCAACAAGTATCCTGGAGACAAAAAATTGGAGATGAACTCGTCTGTATCTGGATATTGGTATCCTCTATAAAATTGAGTGTTAAAATTCAACTTGGCAGAATAAAAAAACTTAGAGATGGAATCTTTTTTAAATCCGAATGAAGAACGAATGGCTAACACATCTTCAGTTTTTCTCCAGATTTTCCCTTGTTGTTTATTGAGACCATAAATCATCGACAATTCATTATCCCAAAACAAGAGTTCTTTTTTGTAGTTTCTTTTAAAATTGAGGTTTAATAATCCTGAAATTGAATTGACTCCACCAGCATTCCAGTTCACATAGGCAACTTCAGAAATATCAAAACCAATCCTGTTTTTCTTATACCAATAAGAAGTGTCTCTAACTTTTGAAGTTTGTACATCCACCTGAGAATATACATTCCCGGCAATAAGCAATAAAATGAATACAAGTAGTTTTTTCATAACTAAAAATTTGAGGTCATCTGCTACAAAATTTGTGCCAAAAAAAGGTCTTTAGATTTATAGAAATAGTAAAACGTTATTATTATTATTTTATTTTATTACTCACCTCCAACTCCTATCAAGAAGAGAGCTCTTAGTCTGATTATATCGTCATAAAAAAATTTATAAATTCTAACATTCATTAGCTTTCCCCTCATGAGAAGGAAAGATTTTCAGGATGAAAATCAGGGATGTATTTGATAGGATTCAATTTAAAAACGCTTACTCAATCAACAACTACAAATACTCATTTGTTGAACTAAAGCCCAAAGTATTTTATATCTTTAAAAAGTAGAAGTTCAGATCTTGAAAAGAATCATCAACTATATAAAAAGGCATAAAGTAAAATCGGTTATCCTACTGATTTTACTCATCTGGTATTATTATTGTTTACCTGAGAATTTATTTAACACACCTACTTCTACAGTCATTGAAAGTCGGGAAGGAGAACTTTTAGGAGCTGTAATCGCAGACGATGGCCAATGGCGTTTTCCTGCTAGTGATTCTATTCCAGAAAAATTCAAACACTGTATTGTTCAATTCGAAGATGAGCACTTTTATAAACATCCGGGATTTAACCCTATTTCTATAGTAAAAGCCTTACGAGATAATATCTCTGAAGGGAAAATAGTAAGAGGCGGCAGTACGATTACACAACAAGTTATACGATTATCCAGAAATGGTAAAAAAAGAACTTATCTAGAAAAAATAAAAGAACTCATCTTAGCTACCCGATTGGAATTACGTGCTTCTAAAGATGCTATTTTAAATTACTATGCAGCCAATGCTCCTTTTGGAGGGAATGTCGTTGGACTGGATGTAGCAGCATGGCGTTATTACGGAGTACAGCCGCATCAGTTGTCCTGGGCAGAAACTGCTACATTAGCCGTCTTGCCTAATGCTCCGAGTTTGATTTATCCGGGGAAGAATCAGCAGAAATTGTTAGAAAAAAGAAATCGTTTGCTGAGGAAGTTAATGAATCAGGGCATTATCGATCAAACTACTTATGAGTTATCCACTCAGGAGGCATTACCCCAAAGACCTTATCCCTTACCGCAATTGGCTCCGCACTTACTACAAAAAGTATTGAATAACCAAAAGGGATTAAGAATTAAAACCTCTGTCGATTATTATCTTCAGGAGAAAGCCAATGCGATTGTACAACGTCATCATGAGAACCTGGCACAGAATGAAGTGCATAATATGGCTGTATTGATTTTAGATGTTAAAACACGTAAAGTGCTCAGTTATATAGGGAATACCAATACGACCAAAGAGCATCATAAAGATGTAGATGTCATTAACGCACCCAGAAGTACTGGAAGCACACTGAAACCTTTACTGTATATGGCCATGCTTAATGAAGGAGAATTGTTGCCCAATACTTTAGTCGCCGATGTTCCTACTGTAATTTCTAATTACGAACCTAAGAATTTCAACCTCAAATACAGTGGTGCAATTTCCGCTAAAAAAGCACTGTCGAGATCCTTAAATATTCCTGCTGTTCGATTATTAAATCGTTACGGACTTGATCGATTTTATGAAGAACTCACCAATTTCCATATGCCTCATATCAATAAAGGTGTTGATCATTATGGATTATCATTGATTCTGGGAGGAGCAGAAAGTAGTCTTTGGGACTTATGCAACCTTTATGCTGGATTAGCTGGAACGATAAATCATTATACCGAAAGTTCGAGTGAATACTATCCAAAGGAATTTATTAGTCCCACATACTATAACGATGTCACTATTGATTTTGGAAAACCAAAAACCGAAAAAAACACCTTTGATGCCGGCAGTATTTACTTGGCTTTTGAATCGATGTTAGAAGTAAATCGTCCAGAAGGAGATGAGGCCTGGCAGTTTTATGATTCCTCAAAAAAAATTGCCTGGAAAACCGGAACAAGCTTTGGGAATAGAGATGCTTGGGCTATTGGAGCCACAAGAGATTATGTAGTTGGTGTTTGGGTTGGAAATGCTGATGGAGAAGGAAGACCCAGCCTTACCGGAGTCACTAGCGCCGCTCCAGTTTTGTTCGACTTATATAATATTTTACCCCGATCAAAATGGTTTGACAAACCTTTTGATGAATTGGCTGAAGTCGATGTATGTACTAAAAGCGGTTATCTGGCTAGTGACTTATGTGAAAGCAAAAAAGAATGGATCCCACAACGCGGAAAGAAAACAAAATTGTGTCCGCATCATCAATTGATTCATTTGGATCGCAATAAGCAATTTCGCGTGAACGCTTCGTGTGAATCTTTAGATCACATGAGTGCCGAATCCTGGTTTGTTTTACCTCCTCTTATGGCCTGGTATTACAAACGTTCTGATGCCAATTACAGAAGTTTACCTCCGATGCGAAACGATTGTAAGGCAGAAGCAGCTGTGACTATGGCTTTTATTTTTCCAAAGCCTGGAAGTCGAGTGATTTTGCCTAAAAATACTGTAGGAAAAACCAACGAAGTAGTCTTGAAAATTGCGCATTCCAAACCCGATACTAAAGTATTTTGGTATGTAGATGATGTCTTTATCAAAACAACTGAAACCTTCCATGAAATTGCAGTATTACCTGATGAAGGAGAGCATTTAATCACCGTAGTTGATGAACTGGGAAATGAAATTAAACGAAAGATAATTGTAGAACGTTAATGAGAAAAATTGTAATCATCGTGTTGATTCCTGTCTTACTTTTTTTGTTTAGTTTTTTTAATGCGAAAAGAGAAGGTCACAATATTTTGAGTTATGAAATCAATCTGCAGCAAAAAGATTTACAATTCTATTGGAAAAAGGAAGATGGCTCTCATTACTATAATTTTCAAAACCTAAAAACTGAACTCAATAAGCAAAACAAAAAGCTAGTTTTTGCAATGAATGGCGGCATGTTCATAAAAGATTTTTCTCCTCTTGGCTTGTATATTGAAAAGGGTGTTCAGAAGAAAAAAATAAATACTGCAAACACTGCTTATGGCAATTTTTACATGCAACCTAATGGGGTTTTTTATTTATCTAAAGACAAAAAACCTGTCGTTTGTAAGACAACTGATTTCAACTCTTCTAAAAACATTCAATATGCCACACAGTCTGGCCCTATGTTGGTTGTAGACGGAAAACTTCATCCTAAATTCAACAAAGGGTCATCAAGCAAACATATACGAAATGGTGTCGGTATATTACCAAATGGGAATGTATTGTTAGCCATTTCTAAAGAACGTATCAATTTTTATGATTTTGCTTCTTTCTTTAAAGAAAAGGGGTGTAAAAATGCTTTATATTTAGATGGTTTTGTTTCCAGAGCATATCTGCCCTCAAAAAACTGGGAGCAATGGGATGGAAATTTTGGTGTGATCATTGCTGAAACTACCAATAACAAATAATTATTATATTTACTCTTTAACTTAAACTATATAAATTATGAAAATGCACAAGCTATTTATTGTAGTACTTACAGCCATATTTATTTTTTCTTGTTCTTCTGATGATGACAATTCAAACAACAATCAAAATGTAAATGGATTTACTTTTAATGGAACATTTTATAGTGCTCCACAGGTCTTTTTAAATGATGAAAATACCACAGATAATTCGCCTTCAGATTTAGCAATAATTATGTCTAATGTGAATTTACTAACTGCAAATCAAAATTCAGGAGTCAATTTTGTCTATTTCGATTTTAACGGTGTTACTTTTGAAACAGCTACAGTAACTGTAATTCCTGACTATAACATCATTGAAAATGGAGCTATTAGCAACTTACAAGTAACAGGTGGAACAACTGTATTAGACGACACGCAATCTGGACTTACTGCTACTTCGACTTCAGTTACTATTAATTCATTCACTGCTTCTTCAATCAATTTTACATTTAGTTTTACCAGAGAAGATGGCGAAGTAATTACAGGAAATTATTCTGGATCGTATACCGATATAAGTGGGCTTTAAAATATTTTAAACCTATGTCTTCTGAAAAAAGTAAACCGCTAAAAACACGATTACACACTCGGAATAAAAATCGGGAACGCTATAATTTAAAGGCATTAACACAAGCTATTCCTGAATTAAAAAATCATGTAAAGCCCAATAAACATGGTGATGCTTCTGTTGATTTTTCGAACCCTACAGCTGTAAAATTGCTAAACAAAGCCTTGCTAAAACACTATTATGGAATAGCTTATTGGGAATTCCCAGATCAAAATCTTTGTCCGCCTATACCCGGAAGAGCAGATTATATTCACTATCTAGCCGATTTGTTAGGTGAAAGTAATTTTGGTAGAATTCCACAAGGTGACGGCATTACCTGTTTTGATATTGGTGTTGGGGCCAACTGTATTTATCCTATAGTAGGTGTAACAGAATACAATTGGTCGTTTATTGCTTCCGATATTAACAAGGAATCGATTGTATCAGCTCAAAGTATTGTGAATAAAAATACAATACTAAAAAATAAGGTAGTCTGCATTTTACAAAAATCTCCCAAGGACATATTTTATGGCGTCATCAATAAACAGGATAAGATAGATGTCTCTATGTGTAATCCGCCTTTTCATTCCTCACTTGAAGAAGCTCAAAAAGGAACCCGTAGAAAAATTAAAAACCTATCAGGAAAAAAAGTCAAAACACCTGAGCTTAATTTTGCAGGTATCAGTAACGAGCTCATTTATGAGGGAGGAGAACATGCTTTTATTCACAACATGATTAGAGAGAGTAAAAAATTCTCTGAAAACTGTTATTGGTTTACCACATTAGTGTCTAAACAATCCAATTTAAAAAGCATTTACAAAGCCTTAAAAAAATGTGCCGCGTGTGAAGTCAAAACTATTGAGATGGGTACTGGAAATAAATCAACTCGAATCGTAGCCTGGTCGTTTCTTTCTAAAGAAGAACAAAAAGAATGGAAAAAAACTCGATGGAAAATAGTTTCGAAGAAATAAACTTTTTACTTAGTTTATGATTCATCTTTCAAAAATGATATTAATGAATCGTAATAATCTTATCGCCCTTATTTTCTTTTGTCTAATAACAACATCTTTTGCTAACAGTTGTAGCACTTTAGTTTTAGCAAAATGGGAAGAAAAAGAAATACTATCTAATCCTGGTTTTGACAAAGAAATATTTCTTGGAAAATTGATTTCAGTTAATGAAGATTATTACGAATTTCAAATACTGGAAAGCTCCAAAGGAACCTTAGAAAATGGAGAGCAGATTAAAGGTTTTGATCATATTAATTTTAATGACTACGGAAAAGAGATGCGACACCGTATTCATAAGTGAACCTGAATTCCTTCCAGAGTTGGAATTGAGTCTGCTAAAGCCTTGTCGAAAATAGCCAATAAAGTCGCTCGGAAATTTCCGAAAGAGACCAATTACGTCTGCGTAATTGATTCCGAAGAAAAACGGATCAAAGCCTTAAAATGGTTATGTATCAATGCGGATTGGGGCGTTGGCTACCGACTTCAAAACGTATGCAATTATTGAATGCGAAAACAGCTTACGACTGCACTCAACCTAAAAAAAGATTTAGAAAGAAAGCAAAAGTTGGTACTTGACAAACGGAATGAAAAAAAACGATTGCTACAACCAGAAGTTTCGAATACACCTATTCTGATTTAAAAAATTTACGGGAACGTATCTTAAATTTCGATATAAGTTGTGCAGAAAAACCACCTAAACAATATAACTATTACACTATAATTATTGTCTCGTTACAAAGTGACGAACATGATCAAGTCACCGAGTAATATCGGAAAAGCATTACTGCAGTATTGCCCTATCCCTCAGATTCTTCTTTGGTAATTAGCACTCATCCCGAAAAGGCTGTCAATAAAATATTTAAAAATGGAGTTAGATATAAACATACTGGTGTGATTATAACAGGATTGGTTTCTGCCAAAAATAATCAATTGGATTTGTTTGAATATCAGGATCCAAAACACAAACCGTTGATGTCTGCTATAGACAAACTGAATTGGAAATATAGCGACAATAAAATCAAACTGGGCAATCAAGATTTGGAACTCACCTGGAAAATGCGCTAGAAAAGACTTTCTTCAAAATATACGACAGGTATAAACGTAGTGCTTTTGGTAAAATAGTCTGACACACCCCTAACCCCTATCAAAAGGGAGAATTAAACTTAAAATGTAAACCTCTCGATTAGACTCGAGGAGAAAATTTTACTTATCTTTAAAATCATTTAACCAATCATATCTCAAACTATGACAAACAACAGCACCATTAAAGTAGGAAATGGAGGAGCCGGAATTGTAGGATTTGTACAATTCATGTTCAACAAATTCAATGAAGTAACCGGATCTAATTACACTTTTAAATGGGTCACTTCTGATACCGAAGAAACCTTAACCGGATTAGCCAAGGGCACCCTCGATATAGGTTGGCCTTATGCTATTGATCGTGTATGCAAAGATTATGCAAAACACACCGATTCGTATACAGAACCCAAATATATTTTCAGAGATCATTTTGTGCTGGTCGGACCCAATAAAAATCCTGCCAAATTACCGTCATCGAGTGACGACCATCCGCATGTATCTAACGATGACGTGATCGCCATGTTTAAAACCATTAGTGAAGGTAAAAACGGAACGGTTTTTTTAACGCGAAACGACATGTCGGCTACCAATGTTTTGGAACGTGAAATCTTTAAAATGGCGATAGGGCGTTATCCTGATCCTGACACAGATTCCTGGTATCTGCCGCTAACGGGAAGTGACCATTATCCAGATACTACT
>JABSPN010000130.1 GCA_013214425.1 Flavobacteriaceae bacterium
GAGGACTTTCAAAAAGTTGCCTATGTGTTCAAGAATAATGATGCGGTAAATCATATGTTCAAAGTAGGAACAGGTCTAGACAGTCAAATACTTGGAGATTTTGAAATTATTAGTCAGTTAAAAAGTAGTTTTACTGTTTCTAAAAAACTCGGTATGGTTGATGCTTTTCTGGAAAGATTGATCAATGCAGTAATCCAGGCTAGTAAGAAAATAAAAAATGAAACTGAAATTAGTTCAGGAGCTACTTCAGTATCTTTTGCTTCAGTAAAATATATACTTGATAACGTAGCAGACGTTTCAGAAAAAAACATTCTATTATTTGGAACTGGTAAAATAGGAAGAAATACTTGTGAAAATCTGGTTAAACACACCAACAATAATCATATCACCTTAATCAATAGAACTAAAGATAAGGCAGAAAAAATTGCTGGAAAGTTCAATCTCTTGGTTAAAGATTATAAAGATTTACAAGAAGAAATTCACCAAACCGATATTTTAATTGTCGCCACTGGTGCGCAACAAGCTACTATAGATAAAAATCTAATTGCCAACAAGAAAGATTTACTCATCTTAGATCTATCAATTCCTAAAAATGTTTCTGATGATGTCACTGATTTAGATAATGTAACATTAACTCATCTAGATCACTTATCACAGATTACAGACGAAACGATTGAAAAAAGGAAATTATATATTCCGAAGGCTGAGGCCATAATAGAAGAAATTCAACAAGAATTCATTGCCTGGTTAGAAACCAGAAAATTTGCACCTACCATCAAGGCATTAAAGTCAAAACTTCAGCAAATAAAATTCGAGGAGATAAATTATCAACGAAGAAAGGCTCAAAATTTTGATGAATCTCAAGCTGAAATTCTATCTGATCGAATTATTCAAAAAATCACAAAGCACTTTGCCAATCACTTAAAAGATAGCAATGGTAATACAGATGAAAGTATTGCGATTATCTCTAAAGTTTTTCAATTAGAGGAGGCAACAACCAATGAATAGAACCATTAAAATAGGTACGCGTGATAGTGAATTAGCACTATGGCAAGCTAAAACTGTACAACATCAACTTAAAACATTAGGTTATAAAACTGAACTTGTCCCTGTAAAATCGACAGGAGATTTGATCTTGGACAAACCTCTTTATGAATTGGGAATAACAGGTGTTTTTACTAAAACCTTAGATATAGCCATGCTAAAAGGTGAAGTTGATATTGCCAACACAACTCCCTAAAGGAATTATACAAAGTGCTGTACTCAAAAGAGCCAATACAGTAGACATTTTAGTTTTTAAAGATCTAGATACTTTACAAGAAAAAGGAACAATTGCTACTGGTAGCTTAAGACGAAAAGCTCAATGGCTTAATAAATATCCATATACTGAAGTAATTGACCTTAGAGGTAATGTCAATACCAGACTTCAAAAACTGGAGGACAACAATTGGAATGGTGCCATTTTTGCCAAAGCAGGATTAGAACGAATCAATATATTGCCCGAAAATCATGTTGATTTAGATTGGATGATTCCAGCTCCAGCTCAAGGCGCAATGGTTGTTTTAACACTTGAAAAGGATCGCTTTTCTTCAGAAGCTGTTTCAAAAATCAACCATGAGAACACAAAAGTCTGTACAGATGTAGAAAGAACTTTTTTAAGAACTTTAGAAGGAGGATGTACAGCACCAATCGGGGCTTTAGCTACAATTAAAGATCAGGAGATACACTTTGAGGGCGCTTTGTTTTCCTTAGATGGTAAAGAAAAAATCATTATTAAAAGATCAATTAATATAAACAATCATAAAAACTTTGGAAACAATCTTGCTACTGAACTTTTAGAAAATGGTGGACAGGCAATAATGGGAAAAATAAAGAAAGAATTAGATAAATAATATCTAGTCCCATCTCCTAATGGGAGCGGGTTAGGGAGAAGGAGTAATGAAAGATAAAATTGCTTTTACAAGAAAGTTAAGACAAACGCAAACTAAAGCTGAAAAGAAGCTTTGGCAATATCTTCGTAATGGTAATTTCCATGGCCTGAAATTTAAACGACAACACCCAATAGAAAATTTTATTGTAGATTTTATTTGTTTAGAATGCAAGGTTATGATTAAATTGGATGGGGAGGTTCACAATACTATTGTTAATGCAAACGATAATTACGAAAGGGATACTCGTTTAGAAAAATTAGGGTATACTGTGTTAAGATTTGAAAACAGCATAGTCCTTAGCAATCCTGAGCAAATATTTCAAAAAATAAACGATACTATTTCGAATTCATCATCATCCCATCCTTCTACTTCAAAAGAGAAGATGTATACAAAAACAAGAATATTATCTACTAAAAAACTCTCATTTACTCAAAGAGAGTTACTACTTAATGCCAGTTTTTCATTAATTGAATTCGACGCCATAACGATTCAACCCCTACCCTTTGAATCAAAAAAAGAGATCGGTAATGCAATCATTGCCAGTAAAAATGCTGTTCGGCAAGTTTTAGAGGCCAATATTGATATGAATCAATGCTTTTGTGTTGGAGAAAAAACCTCTAGGCTTTTAGTTGAAAATCACAAAAAAGTAGTGAAAACTACCGAAAACGCCTTAGAATTAGCTCATTTTATAGCAAAAAACTACAAAAACGACGAGTTTACTTTTTTCTGCGGAAATAAAAGACGAGATGAATTACCAGATTTTCTAAAAGAAAACAATATCGCTTTAGATGAAATTCCTGTTTACAAAACTGAATTAAATCCGAAGAAAATAGAAGGAGAGTTTGATGGAATTTTCTTTTTTAGCCCAAGTGCTATTCAAAGTTATATTCAAGAAAACACAATAGGGAATTCCATAGCTTTTTGCATAGGAAACACAACGGCTAAAGAGGCCAAAAAATATACTAAAAACATTATTATTACCAATAAACCCACAATAGAAAACACTATTGTTCAGGCTGTTAAACATTTTAAAAATGATTAAAAACGATTTATTCTTAAAAGCGCTTAAAGGTGAAACCGTAGAACGTCCTCCGGTATGGATGATGCGTCAGGCAGGAAGATATTTACCTGAGTTCATGGAAATAAAAAAAAAATACGACTTCTTTACACGTTGTCAAACTCCTGAATTAGCTTCAGAAATAACAGTGCAACCTATTCGCAGATATGGAATGGATGCCGCTATTTTGTTTTCAGACATTTTAGTGATTCCACAAGCCATGAACATAGAAGTCGAAATGAAGGCAAATTTTGGCCCATATTTACCCAACCCGGTTAGAGATCAAAAAGGTGTAGATGAAGTAATCATCCCAGATGTAAATGTTGAGTTAGATTACGTAATGAAAGCCATCAAAGCCACTAAGGAGAAATTAAACAATGAAGTGCCGTTAATCGGTTTTGCAGGTTCTCCGTGGACCATACTTTGTTATTGTGTACAAGGACAGGGAAGTAAAAACTTCGATAAAGCCAAAGAATTTTGTTTTACCAACCCGAAAGCGGCACATGAATTACTTCAAAAAATCACAGACACAACTATTGCTTATTTAAAAGCTAAAGTTGCTGCTGGTGTGAATGCTGTTCAGGTTTTTGATTCTTGGGGAGGAATGTTATCACCCGTTGATTATCAGGAATTTTCATGGCAGTACATTAATCAGATTATCGAAGCTTTAAAAGATGATGCTCCTGTAATCGCTTTCGGAAAAGGGTGTTGGTTTGCGCTTCAAGACATGGCAAAATCTAACGCCAGTGCTCTGGGAATTGATTGGACTTGCTCTGCAAGAAATGCACGTTACTTAACAGGAGGGAACATTACATTGCAAGGAAATTTTGATCCAACTAGATTGTTTTCTCCACCAAGTGAAATCAAGAAAATGGTGCATCAGATGATCGATGAATTTGGAAAAGACAAATACATTGTAAATCTTGGACATGGAATATTACCAAATATTCCGCTTGATAATGCAAAAGCATTTATAGACGCTGTAAAAGAATATCCTAATAGATAAAGAACAAAAATTGTTGTGTTAAAGAATATTTTAAATGGACTCAAATCTTACCTCGATAGTTTTAGGTTATTGAATTCCTTAAAGCTATGGAAGTATTTTGCTATTCCGATTTTAATATGTTTTTTAACCGCTACGCTTATTATTAGTGCCTCACTTTTTTTTGCTGAAGACCTTGGGAATCAAATCGCCCAATTATGGCCGTTTGGATGGGCTCAGGAAACGGTATCGAGTATTAGTCATATCATTGGCGGACTATTGATTCTAGCTATAGGACTTGTTTTATTTAAACATATGGTCATGGCTTTTTCAGCGCCTTTTATGGGGCCAGTTTCAGAAAAAATTGAAGCCCATTATTTAGGAGAAGTTCAAAAAGACGAAAATTCTATAACAAACATCAGCAACTCATTAGCTAGAGGGATAAGAATCAATGTTAGAAACCTTTTTAAAGAGTTGTTATTTGTTATTCCATTGTTCTTACTTAGTCTGATTCCTGTCATCGGAATTATTTTTACCATATTCATATTCTTAGTTCAGGCTTATTACGCTGGATTTGGCAACATGGATTATACCCTGGAAAGACATTTTAAATATAAAGACAGTATTAAGTTTGTTCAGAAAAACAGAGGTATTGCCATTGGAAATGGGATAGGATTCATACTATTGTTGTTAGTACCCGTTTTAGGAATTATCATTGTTTTCCCACTTTCTGTAGTGGCCGCAACCAAAGATACTGTTCATCGAATATATCAACCTCAACATTCATGAAAGATCAATTCGTAAACTATATAAAAAACCTTCAGGATAGTATCTGTTCAACTATTGAGACCATAGATGGAGAAGCAACGTTTCAAGAAGATCTTTGGGATAGACCAGAAGGCGGTGGTGGAAGAACACGGGTAATTGAAAACGGCAATGTTTTTGAAAAAGGAGGTGTCAATATTTCAACCGTTTATGGGGAACTACCAGAAGCGCTTAGAAAACAGTTCACAGTAGATCAAGCTGATTTCTTCGCCTGTGGATTAAGCCTTGTGATTCACCCAAAAAATCCTTTCATACCTACTGTACATGCCAACTGGAGGTATTTCGAAATGTATGATACAAAAGGAAATATTGTCACACAATGGTTTGGTGGCGGACAAGATCTAACGCCTTATTATTTGTTTGAGGAAGATGCTGTTCATTTCCACAGCATCTGTAAAGAAGCTTGTGATAAACACAACGATACTTACTATAAAAAATATAAAGAAACCTGTGACAACTACTTTTGGAATGCTCATAGAAATGAAGCTAGAGGTGTAGGAGGATTATTCTTTGACTATCTTAAAGAAGAAAATGGTTGTACCATGCAAAATCATTATAATTTTGTAACCGAAGTAGGAAACAGTTTTTTAAGTAGCTATATTCCTATTGTTGAACGACGATTAAATATTCCTTATGAACAACATCATAAAGATTGGCAAGAGGTAAGAAGAGGTCGCTATGTAGAATTCAATTTAGTTCATGATAGAGGAACTTTATTCGGATTAAAAACCAACGGTAGAATCGAAAGTATATTAATGAGTTTACCTCCTACCGTTCAGTGGAAATACAATCATCACCCGGAAACAGGTTCAGAAGAAGAAAAATTAATTAATGTATTAAGACAACCTAAAAATTGGGTTAATTAAAAATAAATAAATTAGTGCATTGTCTCTTGTCTATCGACTGTAGACTAACAACTAAAAACCATACAACATGTTCCCATTAAGAAGAAACAGACGATTAAGAACCAATAAGGCCATAAGATCATTGGTAAGAGAGAACAGTATTACACCTAATGATTTTTTAGTGCCCTTATTTGTTGTTGAGGGTAAAGGAGTAAAAGAAGAAATTCCTTCTATGCCTAATTATTATCGTTTTAGCCTTGATTTATTAGAACAAGAGATCAAAAACCTATGGCAAATGGGATTAAAGTCTGTGCTGTTATTTGTAAAAGTTCCTGATAACCTAAAAGACAATAAAGGAACCGAAGCCTTAAATCCAAATGGATTGATGCAACGTGCAATAAAGACTGTCAAGAATGTTTGTCCAGAGATGTTAGTAATGACAGATGTGGCTTTAGATCCATATTCTTCTTACGGACATGACGGAATTGTCGAAGACGGAATCATTGTCAACGATCCTACCGTTGGAGTATTATGTAACATGAGTCTATCACATGCAGAAGCTGGTGCCGATTTTGTCGCGCCAAGTGATATGATGGACGGACGCATTTTAAACATTAGAGAAGCGCTTGAAGATGACGGATTCACAGATGTTGGTATCATGAGTTACTCCGCTAAATATGCTTCCGCATTTTATGGCCCATTTAGAGATGCCTTAGATTCAGCCCCTGGATTTGGCGATAAGAAAACCTATCAAATGGATTCTGCTAATCGTTTTGAAGCCTTACGTGAAACCGAAATGGATATCGATGAAGGGGCAGATATTGTAATGGTAAAACCTGGTATCCCTTATTTAGATATTGTTAGAGAAATTAAAAACGAGTTTGATGTGCCAGTAGCCGTTTATCAAGTAAGCGGGGAATATGCAATGCTAAAAGCAGCTAGTGAAAAAGGATGGTTAGATCACGATCAGGTCATGATAGAATCGATAATGTCTTTTAAAAGAGCTGGAGCCGATATCATCGCTTCTTATTTCGCTAAGGATATTGTGAAATTACTCTAAGATTACATTCTTGTAATCGTAATTTTTGCTACGGAAGGATTTACAATAGTCCCATTTCCTAATGGTGGTTGTGTAATCGATTTAATAGAGTCTTGTGGTACCGTATTAATATCAGGATCTAAGAACGTAGCTCCAGAATCTGTTCCAGAATCATAGCTGTCTAAAAAGATTTCCGTTTCTTCAATCCACTGATTGTTATTGTCGATCAAATTCAAATCCTGAATTCCAGTAAACCAATCTGGGCTTGGAGCAATCATCGACACACAACTCAATAAAGAAAATTCTGGAGTAGCCTCAATAACTACAGTATCTGTTCCTTCACTTGTAATATCAACACCTACTTGGAATTCATGAGCTCTACTATTGCTTACATGAGCAGCAAAATCAGATTCTAAAATCGTAGTAGCTCCCGTTTCAGCCATTTCTTCAATGCCTATTGAAGCTAAAGAATCGATTTCAAATAATACTGACGTGTTGTTATGAGTCGTTACAAAAATCTTTGAAAAATGCGCATTCACCGGATAATCCGTAGGATGAGTTGTTCCATTCCACATACCCGTGAACGTCACTTGATATTGGACTAAAGGCTCTAATGAAGTTTCATTATTTAAAGGCACATCACCATCAACCTCACAAGAAAATGCTGTGATTAGAATAATGGCTAGTAAAGAAACAACTCTTAAACTCATAACTCAATTTTTTACAAATGTAATTAAATAATTAATTGTAGTTTTAGGATTAAAATGTCAAAACAATGAAAAAGCTTATTTGTTTCGCACTATTCCTAATATTTTCTTCCTCAAATGCTCAAGAAAACGTAAAAGTAGCCTGGCTAGAAAAATGGGAAAACTCTAAAAAATATCTTGTTGAAATGGCAGAAGCCATGCCAGAAGAGCATTTTAGTTATAAACCCACCGAAAGACAAAAGACATTTTTAGAGCAATTAGCTCATATTAAAGGGAATATGGATTGGTTGAGTAATACTTATTTCAATGGTCCAGAAATGGAAAAATCCAAGGCGAGTAATAAAGTAGAGATTATTTCAGAATTAAAAGCTTCATTTAATAATGCGTATGAAGTCATCGCTAAATTTAACGCTAGTAAATTTGATGAAAAAGTAGACTTTTTTACCGGCGAAAAATCCAAAATTCAAATTTTAAACCTATTACAAGATCATGTTACCCATCATAGAGGACAGATTATTGTATATCTGAACCTAAAAGGAGTAGAACCTCCAAGATTTGTGGGATGGTAATGGGATTT
>JABSPN010000131.1 GCA_013214425.1 Flavobacteriaceae bacterium
ATCTTATGAAGGTTTTTAGTTTTAATAATAGTGAAAGCGCGGAAGAAGAATTAAGCATTGATTATCAGCAAGAGGAGCTGGATATTTGTTTTAATATATTTTGTGTAATAATATATGTTGGTTTCACCCCTGTAGTCCCCAATCCACCAGACGCCAATGTACTTCCTGTTTCCAAAGGATTATCAGAAGCGTAATAAGCATAGTTTACTTTCACGTCACTAGAAATATTACCTCTTATTTTGGATGCCGCCTGAATTGCTTTTTGATAATGAGCTCCTTCCATTTCCAGTCCAATAACATTCCAGGTCGACTCATGGAAGAACTTTAAAATATCTTTGTTCTGCAAAGAGGTTCCTAAAACTGTAATCATCGCTCCTTCCACAACATCAATCCCTTTGCCACTTAGATCTTCTTTTTTCAACTCATTTTCAAAAGGATAGTTGTCGGCTGTTCCTTCAAATATATGAGCCGAAGGAATCATGATATCTCCTTTTCCTCCTTCTAAAATTCCTGCTTTACCCATGATCGATAGTGACTCCACATTAAGATGTGTAAGCTCGCCTTTTTTATTTACATAGGGCTTTAAAAGCTCGTCTATCGTTTCGTAGGCCTGCTCTCCAAACGCATAATCCATCACAAATATAACAGGATTTTCCTTCCCAGATTCATTTTTATAGAAACTAAGTTTTCCTGAATCAAAAATTTGAACATCTATATTGGTACCCGATTCATCTTTTAAATGAATCATTCCATGCTTTAAAGCCTCTTTAGTCACCTTCTTTCTTAAGTTTGTGTTCTGATCTTGACTCAACGCTTCATAGACAGAAAAAACATCTTTTTTGGCGACTTCATTTTTTAGTGCTCCTGGAGCAAATAGCGTGTTCATCACACTATGCATGTTGGCACTAATGATATGAATTGGACGCTCTAATAAATTTTCAGACAATAAGATTCCTTTGATCTTATTCGCCCAGATTTCTCCGTGAATATGATGTCCAATACGTTCTCTTAAAACTGGTGTGAATGAAACGACTCGATCTAAATCATATAAATGCTCATCTATGGCTAATTTTCCTAACCAGTAAATAATACTTAAAAAGCGATCTGGGTGATCTTTAGTTGAAAAATTATCATAAATCGCACAGGTTTCTTTAAAGGTTCTACCCAAAATATTTGCCGCATGAGTAAGCGCACTTTCTTTTTCTGTCTGTGAAAGTTTTTTAGTTCTCTTAACAGCAGATTCCAGCTTTTCCCAATCTCGCGTCACATTTCCTTCATCATTAATCAATACATTTTCCATGATCTTGTACGATTCAATAAAAAGAAAGGTAAGGTGCGTTAGGATATCGTAAATATCTGATCTCCCTCTGGTGATCTCGATATTCATTTGTTCATCGTCAATACGAAAACAATTTCTTCTTCTTTTGGGAGGTATAATAACCTGAAAGTGTGAGTCTTTAAGTCCTTCTTCCGAGGTCAAATTGATGAATCTACATTCTTCAATTCCAATGGGTAAGCGATCGATTACGTAATGCAATCCGTTTAATTCCACTTTTTCATCGGCTATCGATCCATAAATTTCTGGGCGAAGCTCCAACATGGCTTCTCTTAAAGTTTCTCCTGAAACCCCCATAGGTTTGTAAAAACCTCTATTGAATAAGTGACGCATAGTTACGTATAATCGTTCTATTGCATTCGAGCTTTCTTGAGCTCTCGTTCTATGTAATTGTGTACTACTCATTCTTCTCTCTTCAAATTTCTTCAGGCTCGCTAATATACTACTTTAAGATTTATCTATGATTACATTTAGCTTGTCTGCTATGTCTCGATCGTTGGCCAATCGCGGTAATTTGTTTTGTCCTCCCAACTTTCCGATAGATTTCATATACTCTTGAAATCCGTTTTTAGAGACTGTTGTGATGACTAAAGGTTTCAGTACTTTTCCGTCAATTAAATCAAAATAATACGAGTTTTGATCCTGCATTGATTGGTCTATTTTTTTAGCCAATGCTGTAATATCTTCTGGCTCCTCTTCAAATTCAATAAACCATTCGTGGTAAGGTAAGCCTACTTCCGGAGAAATTTGAGGCGCAACAGTAAATTCTGTGATATTAACATCTGTTCCCTCTAAAGCCTCCTTTAAAGCCTGTTCTACTTCTTTACCAATTACATGCTCTCCAAAAGCGGAAATAAAATGTTTAATCCTTCCCGAAACAATTACTCGATATGGACGTAATGACGTGAATTGAATCGTATCACCAATATTATAACTCCACAACCCTGCTGTTGTTGAGATAATGATGACATAATTCACTCCTAATTCAACATCTTTTAGGGTGTATCTGGCTGGATTTTCATCAAAAAACTCGTCAGACTTTACAAACTCATAGAAAATTCCGGAGTTTAATTGAAGTAACATTCCTTTTGCATCCTGTTTGTCCTGAAAGGCGAAAAAGCCTTCAGAAGCCGGATATAATTCTATCGAGTCTACTCGCCTTCCAATTAAATTCTCAAACTTGTTGCGATAGGGTTCATAGTTCACTCCACCATAAATAAACAAGTCAAAGTTTTTAAAAATTTCTCCAATGGGTTTATTCGTTTTTTTTTGTAATTTTTCAAAGTACATTTGGACCCAGGAAGGTATTCCGGAGATAATCGCCATGTCCTCATTAATTGTCTCTTCTACTATTTGATTGACTTTGGTTTCCCAATCTTCAATGCAATTCGTTTCATATGATGGCATTCTGTTCTTCTGAAGATATTTAGGAACATAATGCGCTACAATTCCTGATAACCTTCCAAGATTAACCCCATTTATCTCTTGTAGTGTTGGGCTACCCTGAAGAAAGATCATCTTCCCGTCTACAAATTTGGTGTTTCCCGTTTCTGCTATATAACACAAAATTGCATTTCTAGCTGCCGTAATATGAGTGGGCATGGATTCTTTTGAAATGGGTATATATTTTACTCCTGAAGTTGTTCCAGAGGTTTTTGCAAAATACAAAGGCTTTCCTGGCCATAAAACACTTTCTTCTCCTGCCACAACTCGATCTACATAGGTTCTTAAGGCTTCATAATCACGAATTGGGACACGATTTTGAAAATCTGAAACAGAACGAATTCCTTTAAAATCATGGTCTTTACCAAAACTGGTATTCTTAGCGTTTTTAATGAGTTGAAGAAATACTTTTTCCTGAGTCTTAATCGGGTTATTAGCCCAGGAATCTATTTGTCTTTTTACTTTTTTTGCAAATGGCTTTGCCAGTATTCTCTTTATTGACATCTATTTGAAATCTATAAAATCTTGAGGATTAACGGGGTGTCCGTCCATCCATAACTCAAAGTGTAAATGCGGTCCTGTACTCAGCTCTCCTGTAGATCCGGCAGAAGCAATTACTTCTCCTGCTTTAACAAAATCTCCCTGAGTTTTATTGAGTACTGAATTGTGTTTATAAACAGAAATTAAATCGTTTGGGTGTTCAATAATAATAACATATCCTGTTTCTGATGTCCATTCAGCAAAAATAACTGTCCCGTCGGCTACAGCTTTTATAGGCGCATCTTTAATCAAAACTACATCTACAGCATAATGTTTGTCTTTCACGTTATATGGGTCAGAAATAGGGCCACTAGCGGGTGTGAACAAGACAATGTTTTCTTTGGAATCGTTTTCAAAGATGTTGTACTTGTCTTCTCTTTCTACTTTTTCTCTTAATAATGAATCTGCCTTTGAAGCCGTTAAATTGAGACCTTCAAAATCTTTGTTCGCTTCATTTCTCAATGAATCCTTATTAACGTCTTGGGGTTGTATATCGCCTATCAGTACTTTTCTAATATGCTCTATTTGAATGCTGTCTTTTCTAACCACATCCCTAATAGAGTCTAAAACCTCAGTATTATTAATCGCTGTTCTTCTTAGTGAAGTTGAGGAATATCCAGGAATATATTCCCTTAATGGCGTAAAAGCAATCAGTAAAGTAGTCAATACAATAAGTCCAATGGAAGTTAGTCCAAACAAAACAAAAACATTCAATCTAGATAAATTGAATGACAGCTTTTCTTCGAAAGTATCGTCATTAACTATAACTAGTCTATACTTATGTAGTAGCTTTTGTTTTAGTTTTTCTTTTTTCTTTGCCATAAATACTCTCCTTACTTGCAGTATCATTGCTGGATGCTCACAAATATAAGCTGTTATTTGCTAAAATTAACTTAATAGAGTCTTAATTAAAGTTTTCTTATTAAATTTGCAACACAAAATTTAATGTTATGACAATTTTAGGAATATTTTTAGGGGTTATTGGACCATGGCAGTGGGTGATTATCGGAATAATTGTATTGCTTTTATTTGGTGGTAAAAAAATCCCTGAGTTAATGAAAGGGCTTGGCGGCGGAATTAAAGAGTTCAAAAAAGCGACCAAGGAAGAAGAGGAAGCAGAAAATAAAATCGAGAAATAAGAAACTTCTTATATACTATAAAACCCGCGTAAAGCGGGTTTTTTTGTTTTAAATATATCATACATAGACTAGTCGAAGTGTGATTACATCTCTATCTTTCGAAAAGCTCAAGATGGCAAGCTTAATCTATCATACTCAACTGAATTCTTCCTCTTGACAAATCTACTTCAATCACTTTAACCGATACATGTTGATGTAGTTTGACAATGCTATTGACATCTGAAATGTATTCATTGGCCAATTTGGAAATATGAACCAATCCACTTTGCTTAATACCAATATCTACAAAGCACCCAAAATTGGTGATATTATTGACAATCCCCGGAACAGTCATTCCTACTTTAACATCTTCTATTTTCTTCAAATCTTTAGCAAACTCGAAAACTTTTGCCTTTTTTCTCGGATCTAAACCTGGTTTTTTTAGCTCTTTAATGATGTCTGTTAATGTAGGTAACCCCACCTGATCTGAACAATATTTTTCCAAGGGAATATTTTGAATTAGTGTATCATTAGCTATCAAGTCTTTTAAAGCTACCTTTTGGTCCTTCGCCATTTTTTCAACCATTGCATAACGCTCTGGATGAACAGCTGAATCGTCTAAAGGATTGTCTCCTTTTTTAATTCTTAAAAATGCTGCCGATTGTTCGTAGGCCTTATTCCCAAGTCTTGGTACTTTTTTTAACTCTTTTCTTGAAGAGATTCCGTTATTTTCATTTCGATACTGAATAATGTTATCTGCTAAGCTTTCTCCTATTCCGGAGACATAACTCAACAGACTTTTACTTGCCGTATTCACATTAACTCCAATATTATTTACACAGCTCATCACCACCTGATCTAATTCTAGTTTTAGCTTGGTTTGATCTACATCGTGTTGATATTGCCCTACTCCTATTGACTTTGGATCAATTTTAACCAATTCTGCTAACGGATCTGACAATCTTCTTCCAATAGATACAGCTCCTCTAACGGTAACGTCGTAATTTGGAAACTCTGCTCTTGCGATTTTTGAAGCTGAATACACCGAAGCACCTGCTTCATTCACGATAAAAACCTGCAAATCTCTATCAAATGCTATCTTTTTTACAAAATGCTCTGTTTCTCTTGAGGCTGTTCCATTTCCGATAGCAATCGCTTCAATTTTATAGGCATTCACCAGTGATCTGACCTTCTTAATAGCTTGGGTGGTCTCACGCTGAGGAGGATGAGGATAAATATTTTCATTATGTAATAAGGCTCCTTTTTCATCTAAGCAAACCACTTTACATCCACTTTTAAAACCTGGATCAATCGCCAAAATCCTCTTTTCTCCTAAGGGGGCTCCTAACAAAAGCTGTTTTAAATTACTGGAAAACACTTCAATAGCTTTCTCATCAGCTCTTTCTTTGGCTTCTTTCAAGACTTCATTCGAAATGGCAGGTTGTAATAACCTCTTGTAAGCATCTTCCGTAGCCATAAAAATTTGATCGGTACACGATTCAACATTTGATTTGATAATGATCTCATCTATTATATCCAACGCATCCTCTTTTTCTACTTCAATTTTAACCCTAACAAAACCTTCCGATTCTGCTCTCAATATGGCTAACAATCTATGAGATGGTGCTTTGTGTAAGGGCTCTTGCCAATCAAAATATTGTTTGAACTTTTGAGCGTTTTCCTCTTCCTTTTTTGTCTTTATCACTGTTGAGCTTATCCCAGCTCGACTTTGATAGAGTCGTCTTATTTTATTTCTAACAGATTCATTTTCATTTACCCATTCTGCTATAATATGTCTTGCTCCTTCCAGGGCTTCATCTTCGTTATTAACTTCAGTGTTTAAAAATCTAGATGCTGTAAATTCAATATCACTATCCTGTTGCTTCATGATGATTTTTGCTAAAGGTTCTAGACCTTTTTCTTTCGCAACACTTGCCTTGGTTTTACGCTTCTTCTTATAGGGCAAATAAATATCTTCTAATTGAGGAAGAGAAGTAGTATTTAAAATTTTAGTTCTTAACTCATCTGTTATAAGTCCTTGTTCTTCGATACTTTTTAAAATGGCTTTTTTCCTTTTTTCTAATTCTTCATAAGCCAACTTATACTTAACAATTGCTCCTATTGCTACTTCATCTAGCCCTCCTGTCATTTCTTTTCTATATCTTGAAATAAAAGGAATTGTCGCATCTTCTTCTAAAAGTTTTACTGTATTTGCTACTCCTTTTTCAGGCAATTGCGTCAACTGAATAATAAATCTTAATTTATCCATCTCGTCAATTTAGAAAAGCTAAAATCGGGAAATTAAATGCTTTGAACAAGGTTTATTCATAATTAAACAGAGCATACGTTACTCCTTGTACAACCTCTGTCATTTTATCGTAATCCAAGGTCTCTGGAGTGTCTGTTTTTTGATGATAATTGGCATTTCTAAAAAACGAAGTGTCAGTAACCATAATCGCATTGAAGTCATATTTCCAATAATTTAAATGATCAGAAAAATCAATGCCTACAACACTGGCTGGCGCATTTATCGATCTTACTTCTATTGGTGATCCCTTTTTGATTCCTTTCTTTATTTTTCGAGTCAATTTTCCTTTTCCCAGTTTCCCTACTACTGCAATATAATTCGCCTTTGTTGGATAAAACCATTTTAAAATACCTATCGGATAGTCTTGTGAATTCTTTTCTTCTGAAAAATAACCAATCATTTCTAGAGAAATCATTGCTTCTACCTCAACTTTATCTTCAATCAAAGATTTTGCATGAACATGACTTCCCATATTTTCTGTCCTGAAATAAGGAGGCTCTTCTAGTGTATACGCTACAAATTCGAATCGATAAGCTGTGTCAGGTTTATGTTCTTGGAACTGTCTTGCAATCTCTAGCAAACCTGCTACTCCGCTGGCATTATCATCTGCTCCTTGTTGCTCTCCACAAACATCGTAATGAGCGCCTATAACAATTCTTTTCCCTTGTTCTGGACCGTAGAAAGCAATGATGTTTTTATATTCTTGTCCGTTTAATTTATACGTCTGCTCTACAGGCGCTAAACCCATATCGGAGAATTCATCGGCAATATACTGAGCTGCTTGATTTAAAGAAGCTATATTTTCATGGTTTCGTGCTTGAGGAGTCGCTGCTAATTGCTTAACATCTTCTAGTAGGTTGTCCTTGTTAATTTTGATGTTGTGTTGCTTTTCTTTTATCAACAATATTGGGTGACCAATAGCGTTAACCAGAGTTCCTATTAGGAATAGGGAAATGATCAAAGCAATTTTCTTTTTTTTCATAAAATCAAATTAGTAAAATAAAAAAGCGTTGGAAATTCCAACGCTAAAAATTATTAAATAACCGATAATTTTGTGGTGTCTTTTAATTAAATTTAACAGATTTGAGTATGGCTTCTAACTCAAACATGTAGTTTCTTTTCTCTAATCTAGGCGCATAGGTAAATCCTTCTATAACCAAAAGACGATTGTTCTTTTTGTCTTCAATGATATAATTTAAGTATGGGCC
>JABSPN010000132.1:0-4627 GCA_013214425.1 Flavobacteriaceae bacterium
CAAACTAAAAATTGTCCAACTAAATGTGTTTTCTGAAGCCGCTATTCCTGAACCAACAATAATTCCAGAAACCGATAAGGGTAAGGTACGTAATCGAGCTGCTTGTATGTAATCTTTTGCTGTTGCCAAGTTTATATTTTATGTCATTTATGTCTATATCTCAACTACGCTCGATATGACACTTAATCACTAGTTATATTCTTATTCCAACACCAACATTTATGAATTCAATTGTTTCAAAAAAGTTGCTGTTGATAGTGTCTTGATTTAGTTTACTTAACTGATAATTGGCATCTATATAAAACCATTTTCCAATTGAATAATTCACACCTAAACCAATATTGAGTCCACTTAATGCATCATCTTCAAAAATAGCTAATAATGGATCATTGTCTGCAATAATATAAAACACGTATCCAATGTTAATATAGGGTTGTAAGTTAACTACGGGAACATTCACTCCAAACTCAAGTTTAGGATTGACCCTGTAAACATCATTGGCCGCTGCTATACTTCCATCTTCTTTAATCCAACTGGCATCGGCTCCTACTTTAAAGCGAAATACAGAAGGCTTTGCATACGTGAATTTAGCATCTACTCCAATAAATCCGTTATAACTTTGCTCCAAAAAGTTGTCTCCAACTGCTAAGGGATGAAAGACACCTATTTCTATTCGATTTAGTTTTTGAGCCTGCACAAAAAGGCTACTTAATAATAGTGATAATACAACTAATTTTCTCATAATATTCATACATTTTATTTTTCAATAAAACGCTTTATTAATCTCCTTTATTGCTATGGTATCCATTTGTTTTTACCAAAATTAGGCTTTCTTTTTTCCAGAAAAGCATCTCTTCCTTCTTTGGCCTCATCTGTCATATAAGCCAGTCGGGTTGCTTCTCCAGCAAAAACTTGTTGTCCTACCATTCCATCATCTGTCAGGTTCATAGCGAACTTTAACATTTTGATTGATGTAGGTGATTTTGCCAGTATTTCTTGAGCCCATTCATAGGCTGTATCTTCTAATTCATCGTGTGGAATAACAGCATTCACCATTCCCATTTCATAAGCTTCCTGAGCAGAATAATTCCTTCCTAAGAAAAAGATTTCTCTTGCTTTTTTCTGACCTACCATTTTAGCCAAATAGGCCGATCCATATCCTCCATCAAAGCTTGTCACATCGGCGTCTGTTTGTTTAAATATAGCGTGTTCTTTACTCGCTAATGTTAAATCACATACAACGTGAAGACTATGCCCACCTCCAACTGCCCAACCTGGTACAACTGCAATAACTACTTTAGGCATAAAACGAATCAGACGTTGTACTTCTAAAATATTCAGTCTATGATATCCATCCTGTCCAACATAGCCTTGGTGCCCTCTTTTACTTTGATCTCCTCCTGAACAAAAAGCGTAGACTCCGTCTTTGGTTGAAGGACCTTCAGCAGATAATAACACTACTCCTATAGAAGTATCTTCCATCGCATCATAAAATGCTTCGTATAATTCACTTGTTGTTTTAGGGCGAAAAGCATTTCTCACATTTGGTCTGTTAAACGCTATCCTTGCAACACCACTACTTTTCTTGTAGGTAATATCTTCGAATTCTTTTACTGTTTTCCAGTTAGCTTCCGTCATAATTCTGTATTTTGCGTAAAAATACATGTTTTATGAAAAATACAGTCACTATTTTCTTCTTGTTTTTAACAAGTTTATTGTTGGGTCAGGAAGGTGTTTTTACTTCTATTGAATCTGGATTTAGTGTCTATTTTGAAAAAGAGCCTTATTTAGAAACGCAAGCTATCGATACTGAAGTTGGGAAAATTGACATTAACATGTTTATGGTTCAGGGAGTCTCTGATTTATTTATGGTTTCTGAAAACAAGTACCCAGAAAGTATGATCGATTTTAATAATAAAGATGCAGCAACGAATACTATTGAAGGTGCTATAGCTGGTATTTATAATACCATGGCTGAAGGTACCGGACAAGAACCTAAAATTACTGCCCAGGAATATTTCAAGTTTAACGATCAATATCATGCAATGAGAAGTATTGGCAAAGCTGGAAATCTTCATGTACAAACTTTTGTATTACTAAAAGGCAATATTATGTATCAGGTAATTTGTGTAGGCATTAGTAAACCTAGTGATCCTGAAGTAGCAGCAAAATTCTTTAGTTCATTTAAACTTATATAATTCCATGAAACCTATTTATCTAGCCCTATTATTAGTCTCTACACTCGTGTTTTCTCAAGACTACCAGTTTAAAGATGTCATTGATTTAGAATGTTCTGATGTTAAAAGTCAAGGAAATACCGGAACTTGTTGGAGTTTCTCAACTTCTTCATTTTTAGAATCAGAAATTAAGCGTATAACCGGTAAAGACATCGATGTTTCAGAAATGTATCATGTACGTAATACCTACCCGAAAAAAGCATGGAATTATCTCATGCGTCAGGGAAAAGCTCAATTTAGTGAAGGTGGCTTGGCACACGATGTATTCAATGCTATAGCAGATCATGGTATTGTTCCTGAAAGCGCTTTCTCTGGATTAGACGAGGGAGTAACCAGACATAATCATGCCGAGATGGTTTCCGTATTAAAAGGAATGCTAAACGTATATATTGATAATCCTGGAAGGCAATTAAACCCGAAATGGAAAGAAGCAATCCAATCTGTTTTAGATGTCTATTTGGGGGAAAATCTGAAGACATTTGAATACGAAGGAAAAACCTATACTCCAAAATCGTTTCAGGAGATGGTGAAAATTAATCCTGATAACTATGTGACAATTACTTCTTTTTCTCATCAACCCTATTATGAAGATTTTATCTTAAACATTCCTGATAATTTCTCTAATGGAAGTATGTATAATGTACCGCTTGACACTTTTGAACAAGTAATTTCAAAGGCCTTGAAAGGTGGTTATACAGTTGAATTAGACACAGACGTTTCTGAGCCTACGTTTTCTTCTAAACAAGGAGTTGCAGTAGTTCCTGAAAACGATAGTAAACAAGCTGAAGCTATAATAAGCGTTAGACCTGAAAAGAAAATTTCTCAAGAATATAGACAACAGGAATTTGAGAATTACAATACTACCGATGATCATTTAATGCACATTACCGGTTTAGCTAAGGATCAAAACGGAACTGTTTATTACAAAACCAAAAATTCCTGGGGAACCGAAAATAGAGGCCATGGTGGCTATGTCTATATGAGTAGTGCTTTTATTCGTTTAAAAGCGATTTCTGTTACAGTACATAAAGATGCTTTAAACAAAGAACTTAGAAAGAAACTAGGGTTATAATATGAAATTACTTGAAGGAATTGCCTTAGTTATCTTTTTTATTGGCTTTGCATTTAAATTACTTATTTGGCCTGGAAGCGGTGTTATACTTATCATTAGTTTAGGTATGTTATCCTGTATTTATTTTGGATTTGGCTTTGCTTTTTTCAACAATATGTCAATAAAAATGTTAGGAACAAAAGGAGCTTTTAGCCATCTATCACAGTTAAGAATTATTGGAAGCTTTTTAACTGGTGTTAATCTTTCTATATTGATAATCGGTATTTTATTTGGCCTACTACTTTGGCCAGGAGCCGATGTGAATCTATTATTAGGGCTTGTTCCCGGGGTTATTATTTTGGTATTAGCGATTCTTAAGCAAAGTAGACAACCTGAACATTCTTATATGAGAATCGTTACCAGAACAGGTTTTTTTGTCATGCTTGGAGTTTTACTCTATTTTAAACCTTTCTTTATTGAAGAAATACGCTATAAAAATCATCCTAAAATGATTGAAGCGCTTAAAAATTTCCATGAAGATCCTTCAGAAGTAAACAGATTTAAACGTATGGTGGAATATGATCGTATCGACTTTGATGAAACGTTATTTAATCATAAATATCAGGATAGTATTCCTTACAAATAAATAAAAAGGCGATTCATTGAACCGCCTTTTTATTTATAGCAATTGAGATTTTTATTTTCTTATGACTCGCTTCGTAATAAACTTACCAATATTATCGCGTATTTTTAAAAAATAAATCCCTGAACTGAACCTACTAAGATCAATTGAAGGATTTTCCGAAGAAAATTGTTTTGTTGTTATTTTACTTCCTAAAATATCAAACACTTCAACTTGATTGATTTGAGACTGACTCTGAATAGTAAATATTCCTGAATCTGACGGATTAGGGTAAATTACTAACTCACTCACTTGCTGAGATACATCAGTAACACTTAATAAGGCGTTATCGTAAGTAATCGATAACGTAGGTCTATTTGCAACGGTCAGGTTTTCTCTACTTGCAAATCGTTTAGCAGATGCAGTAACACCCTCGTTTCCTAAAACTACCCATCCAAAATTTGGATTTACACCATCTAGCCAATTTTGTACATCAGCTACTAATTGAGGGCTAGTAGGAAAAACATATGTACCAGGGCCTGCAATACTTGTAGACGTGGAAATACCAGCAAAATCCCCTCCTGGACTTGTCCATAATGTTGACCCAAGTATAGCATCAATCCATGTTGTATCTGGTGCTATAGCAGCTGTACCTCCTCCCTCTTCTCCAGGTGAGTTAGAAGCTCCTTCACCCCAATCTGTAGTCACTCTATGTAG
>JABSPN010000132.1:4637-7925 GCA_013214425.1 Flavobacteriaceae bacterium
TAATGGTTAGTGAAACATCAAGAATCATTGCACCTGGCGGAATGCTCGACAAATCAAATTGCATAAGAGCTCTTCTAGTAAAGTCGGTTCCCTGCAAGGTTCTACCAGAAAAAAGTTGTTCTCCTGAACCATTTGAAAGTGCTCCAGTACCACTTTCATAAAGCGTATTATCCTTCATTGGGTTTATATTAACCGTTACGGGGTCTGTAAAGGTTACACTTAATACTGGTGCGCTGCCTTGATCTTTACTTCCAAATCGTCTAGCAGTTGTATTGGTTGTTTCATTGCCTACAAGAATCCACCCATTATTCGGGTTGGTTCCATTTACCCAATTTTGAACATCCGACACAAACGTTGCGTTCGAAGTAAATGTTTTATCTCCCAAAGTTGTATTTACGGCCAGAGTGTTAGAAGCGCCTGCAATAAAATCTCCTCCTGCTGTTATCCAGGGAACTGTACCAAACATAGCATCATTCCAGGTTGCATCAGGAGCTACTGCTGCCGCTCCTTGTCCGCTTCCACTAGATGTACCTTCTCCCCAGGCAGTTGTCACTCTGTGAAGATTATAACTATGTGTAGCCAAAGCATTTGTTTGATCTACATTTAACGTCAAGGTAACTGAACTAATTATTGCTGTGTTTGGGATACTAGATAAATCAAACTGCAATAATGCCCTACGATTATTTCCACTTCCATTCTGACCAGAGAATAATCTCCCAAGTCCATTCGAATTTGAATTTTCTGAATAAATAGAGTTGTCTTGCGATGGTGTGAAATTAACGGTCACCTGTGCAAAAGAAAATCCAAAAAAAAGTAACGTTAAAACGAGTAAAATTCTTTTCATAAAAAGTTGTTTTTAGAAATTAAGAGAATCGCATTTTACTAAAGATACGAAATTATTCATTTCTATTGTAAATAATTAACAACTTAGCCAATTGAGTTTGTAAAATACTTACTTATTACTGATCGGAATTATAAGAAGTCTATTTTAGATAAACCCCATCTTCTTTAAGCTCGACTTTACGTTGCTTATATAATGTGCCGATGGCTTTTTTAAAGCTCTTTTTACTCATTTGAAGTACTTCTTTAATGGTTTCTGGATTGCTCTTATCAGTCAGTAATAGATAACCATTATTGTCTTCTAACATTTGGAGAATTTTAGCCGCATTCGGCTCAATATTTCGATAACCTAATTGTTGTAAAGAGACATCTATTTTCTTATCAGATCTGATTTTTTTGACAATCCCCTTAAGCTTGTCTCCTACTCGTAAATCTTGATAAACTTCATTTTCATAGACCATTCCTTTATGCTTCCCATTGATGATAACATTTATACCCATATCTGTCATATGAGAAACCATGATATCTACCTCTTCAAATATCGCTACTGTTAATTCGTCATTACTCAAAAAGCGATTGATCTTACTGGTTCCTACCAATCTATCAGTCTTTTCATCCAGAAACATATAAATCAAATAGCGTTTCCCTGCTTGCATAGGTCTGGCCTGTTCTTTAAAAGGAATAAAGAGGTCTTTTTCTATACCAATATCAGCAAAGGCACCATGTTTGGTTATCTGACGAATCTCCAGCCAACCAAACTCATATATCTGAATATAAGGCTTTAATGTTGTAGCGATTTTTCTTTCTTCATTATCTAAATACACAAATACCTCTATAGCATCACCTATTTCATATTGCTTAGGAATGTATTTTCCCGGTAATAAAACATCATTATTATCTTTATCGACAAGATAAAGTCCGGGTGATGTATTTCTATCTATTATTAGTGTATTGATCTTTCCTAATTCCATATGCTATCAAACTTGGGGCAAAAGTACATTATTAAATCAAAAAAACTGCCTAATTAGGTGGCTTCTCAATATGTATACTGTAATTTCTAGTTATATGCAGCTTCTTTCCCAAAATGATTCGTCAACAAATAGTAAACAACTGCTTTGTACTTGTGTTTATTTGAACAACCATATTTTTTTCATAACAGCATAGATAGCTTTATCTAATTCTAGACTATCTGTTAAACCTAATTTCCCCATTAAGAAATTCTTTTAACTCTAGCTAATTCAGACTCATTAGTTTCTGATATTGAGAAAGCATAAGACATGTAAATAGTTGTGCCACAACTAATTGATGCCTTATTCAATAAGTCAATATGAGCTATTTCTCCACACCTTTCTTTTAAGTCTATCGTATCATTGCGATTACATCATCTCGTTTGCTCACAAGTACGTAAAATTTAAATTTTATTTCTTAAGCCAAATATAATTTCAGGAGAAAAGCCAAATGAATTAATCGTTGAAGTTATTAAAGTAACCGATTAAGATTTCATCATTGAGAGTTCTTGGAGTAAAAACTTCTATGATCTTTGGTTGATTTCCTTCTGAATAAAACGAGGATAGTTGTTCTATTAATGTGTTTTCTTCGGAAACTACTATGTAATCAAAACCATACATCAATGCCAATTGCTTAGCTGAAAGCTGATGTTTGGTTTCAAAATACGTGTCAAAATCATCTGTATTTTTATTTCCTGGAAGAATTCTGAAAATACCACCACCACCATTATTAATGATGATAATACGGAAGTTATTTGGAATGTAATTATTCCACAAAGCATTGGAATCATAGAAGAAACTTAAATCACCTGTAATCAAAATATGTTGTTTTGAAGATTGTACTGCATGCCCAATAGCAGTTGCTGTACTACCGTCAATTCCGCTAGTCCCTCTATTACAATATTGATCAACTGAAGGCTTATCATTGAATAATTGTACATAACGAATCGTTGAACTATTACTTAAGTGCAGGACTGATTCTTCAGGAACTGAAGGTAAAATATGTTGAAAAGCTTTTAAATCTGAAAACGGAGTAGTTTCCAAATAACTTCTATGTTTTAGCGTTCTTCTTCCTTTTACGGCTAACCAATGATCTCTATAGTTTCCTTCTCCCGCAGCAATCACTTCTTTATATTTCTTAAAGAAGGTATTGGCCCTAACTTTATAATGTTTGGTTAAGTTAAAGTAGGTGTCGAAAGCTTTTTTGGGGTTGACATGAAAATGTGCTTTAGGCTGATAGGTTCTTAGATAAGCCTTGATTTTCTTAGAAACTACCATGCCACCTAGAGTCAATAGCACATCTGGTTGCAGCGCCTTGAATTCTTCTTCTGAAAGAGTAAATTTGGTAGGAAATGATGGATATGGAGTTTATAGTTTTTCTATTTCGAAAAATGGATCAAGTTTTAGTTCAATACCTAATTCTACTTACGATATAAGTACA
>JABSPN010000133.1 GCA_013214425.1 Flavobacteriaceae bacterium
ATGGTATGCCCAACGATATTGGCCACCTTGTTGTATCGTCCGTCATCCTTCTCTTTTAGTGAGTGCATGATACGACGTTGAACAGGTTTAAATCCGTCATCAATTGCAGGTACAGCACGTTCTAAGATAACATAAGAAGCGTAATCTAAGAACCAATCCTTGTACATTCCTGTTACTCGGGTAATGGTTTCCTGATTATGCTCTTGATCTTGCTCTAGTTCTTGTTCCTGATCAAAAGCTTCTTCTTCGTGATTGTTATGATCGTTTTCTTCTACACTCATGCAACGTTTCTATTTTGCTTTAAAACTTTGTTTAACGATTGTTTTAATAAATCCACTCGTTTTGGGCTGATAAAGGTGATGTCAAAACTGATTCGCTTTATCGTATCATCTTTGGATCTCACATAGATATATAGGGCTCTATATATCAAATAATCCTTAATTTTATAATTATAGAGCTTCGCTTTAGGAAACTCGGCTTTCTGTTCTCTGTAATTGACAAAATCTGTGAGTAAAACACCTTTGTTGATAAAAATAAAAACTTCTCCATTACTATCGTATTCAAAATAACGTGCTCTTAAATACCAGAATGCTGAAAAAATAATAATCGCTGCAGTAAAATAGAAGATGTTTCTGCCTTCCAAAACCGGGTCTACTGAAATAAAATAATTGAACAGATAAAATCCTCCTACTCCTACCAATATCATCCAGTAGATTGTCTTTATGAACTTTTTATTTTTATCTGTATTAAATTTCATGCTATTCCTCGTCTACCAAATCTAATTCTACTTTCAGATTGTTAATGATAAACTTTTGCCTTTCAGGAGTATTTTTCCCCATATAAAACTGAAGTAAATTTTCTATTGATGTTGCCGTGTCCAACATAACTGGATCTAATCGCATGTCTTCTCCAATAAAATACTTGAACTCGTCTGGTGAAATCTCACCAAGTCCTTTAAATCGGGTGATTTCAGGTTTACCTTTTAATTTATTCATAGCAGCAATACGCTCATCTTCTGAATAACAGTAAATCGTCTCTTTTTTATTTCGAACTCTGAATAAAGGTGTTTCGAGTATGTATAAATGTCCTTCCTTGATCAGTTCAGGAAAGAATTGAAGGAAAAAAGTAATCAATAGTAAACGAATGTGCATTCCATCAACATCGGCATCAGTAGCGATCACAATATTATTGTAACGTAAGTCTTCCATCGATTCTTCGATGTTCAATGCCGCCTGCAGTAAATTAAATTCTTCATTCTCATATACAATCTTTTTGGACATTCCATAGGAGTTCAAAGGTTTACCTCTAAGACTAAATACCGCTTGTGTATTAACGTCACGAGATTTTGTGATTGACCCACTCGCCGAATCTCCCTCTGTAATAAACAAAGTCGATTCTAAACGTCTTTCTTTCTTCACATCACCAAGATGTACTCGACAATCTCTTAATTTCTTATTGTGTAAACTAGCTTTCTTAGCTCTGTCTTTTGCCAGCTTTCTTATTCCTGAAAGCTCTTTACGTTCGCGTTCTGCCTGTAAGATCTTGCGTTGTAATTTTTCGGCAGTTTCAGGGTTTTTATGGAGGAAATTGTCTAAATACTTTTTTATAAAATCATTGATGTAGGTTCTAACCGTAGGTAAACCTCCACCCATTTCTGTGGACCCTAACTTAGTTTTTGTCTGACTTTCAAACACGGGCTCCATCACTTTGATACTAATCGCACCAATAATCGATTTACGAATATCTGATGCCTCATAATTCTTTCCGTAGAACTCACGTACAGTTCTCACCAAAGATTCTCTAAAAGCCGCCTGATGCGTTCCTCCTTGCGTGGTGTGCTGTCCGTTTACAAACGAATGGTATTCTTCTGAATATTGCGTTTTACTATGAGTCAAGGCAATCTCTATATCATTTCCTCGTAAATGAATGATTGGATAGAGCATGTCTTCCTTATTGTTATTGTCTTCAAGAAGATCTTTTAAGCCATTTTCTGAAACGTATTTTTCTCCATTAAAAACGATGGTCAATCCTGGATTCAGATACACATAGTTTTTCAACATTTTCACAACATACTCCGGACGGTATTTATAATTTTTAAAAATACTTTCATCTGGAGTAAAAGAAACTTTAGTTCCTTTCCTTGCTGAAACTTTTTCTACTGGTGGATCACTGACTAAGTTTCCGATAGAAAATTCTGCCGACTTACGTTCGTTATCTCTATTGGATTCAACACGAAAAAAAGTCGATAAGGCATTTACGGCTTTGGTTCCAACTCCATTCAACCCTACTGACTTTTTAAAGGCTCTACTGTCGTACTTTCCGCCAGTGTTCATTTTCGATACAACATCAACGACTTTCCCAAGTGGAATTCCTCTTCCGAAATCTCTAATGGTAACCAGTCTGTCTTTGATCGAAATCTCAATCGTCTTTCCCGCTCCCATAACAAATTCATCGATAGAATTATCAAGAACTTCCTTCAGAAGAATATAGATTCCATCATCTGGAGAAGAACCATCTCCAAGCTTACCAATATACATCCCTGGACGCATACGGATATGCTCCTTCCAATCGAGTGATCTTATGTTATCTTCGGTATACTTGGTTTGTTCAGACATAGGCACAGTTTTTCATTAGATCAACTGCTAATATAAGCCTTGCACCAAAAAAATAAAAGCGCTAAAACGTAAAGTAATTAACAATATTTTGAGGAAAATGGTTAATATTTCAAACTCAGAGAGATGAAGGTTTTACGACAGAGTTTTGGAAGTTAAAAATGTTTAATTAAAACGATAAGATAATAAACTCATCAACTTCGATATTCTTTATTCGTTAATCAATATTCTGCATTACTAGACCTTTACTTTCAGCCTTCGTAGCTTTGCTACTATTGCGAAGAAAACTTATTTAGAGTAGCAATAGCACTGTAATCATATCTCCTACAACCTTATACATTTATACATTAAATCTAAAATGCATGACATCGCCATCTTTAACGATGTATTCTTTTCCTTCTACACCAAGCTTTCCAGCTTCTTTTACTTTAGATTCACTACCGTATTCCACATAATTAGCATAAGCTATCACTTCTGCTCGGATAAACCCTTTTTCAAAGTCAGTATGAATTACTCCAGCTGCTTGAGGCGCTGTAGAACCAATTGGAATAGTCCAAGCTCTTACTTCTTTCTCACCTGCTGTAAAGTAGGTCTGTAAATCTAATAATTGATAAGCTGAACGAATTAATCTTGATACACCAGGCTCTTCTAATCCGATATCTTGTAAGAACATTTGTTGTTCTTCATAGTCTTCTAATTCAGCAATATCTGCTTCTGTAGCAACCGCTAATACAATAATTTCAGCGTTTTCATCTTTTGTAGATTCGCGAACTTGTTCTACGTATGCATTGCCGTCTTTTGCTGCAGCTTCATCTACATTACATACATATAATACAGGTTTTGAAGTTAACAATTGGAATCCTTTCATTAGTTCAGCTTCATCATCTGACACATCTACAGTTCTTGCCGATTTCCCTGATTCCAAGGCTACTTTAAAACGCAATAAGGTCTCTTGCTCTTTTTTAGCCTCTTTGTCTCCAGTCTTGGCAGCACGATTGACTTTTTCTAAACGTTTTTCAACCGTTTCTAAATCCTTTAATTGAAGCTCGATATCGATTGTTTCTTTATCTCGAATAGGATCTACTGAACCGTCAACATGCACTATGTTTTCATTATCAAAACAACGCAGCACATGTAAAATCGCGTTACACTCTCTAATATTTCCTAAGAACTGGTTTCCTAATCCTTCTCCTTTACTTGCCCCTCTTACTAATCCTGCAATATCAACAATTTCTACAGTAGCCGGTACTACTTTTTCTGGATTCACCAACGATTCTAACTTCTCTAATCTTAGATCTGGTACATTCACTACTCCTAAATTAGGCTCGATTGTACAAAACGGAAAATTAGCGCTTTGCGCCTTTGCATTAGACAAACAATTAAATAGTGTTGATTTTCCTACATTTGGTAATCCTACAATCCCTGCTTTCATGTTATATTGCTTTGAATTTTAAGTCTGCAAATATAAAGTTTTATGAATAATAATAGTACCTCTTAAAATAAAAAGAAAAACTACTATTTTTGCTACAAACGATTATTTTTATGAAAAGAATTGCTTTTGTATTCAGACTACTTGTACTTTTAATTTTTGTTCAGTGTAAAACTGATCAGAAAAAACAAAATGAAGCTTCAGTTAAGAGCCCAAATATAATGACTATTAGTGGTTACTTCGGAAATATTGGAGATGGCACACAAGTAACTTTAAAAAACTTCGGAGCATCTAGCGATACCTTATCAATAACCTACACTCAACACAAAATGTTCTCTTTTGATATCCCCAAAAGAGATGATACTGTAATCTACGAAATCGATATTAAAGGATTTGATGGTTTTTTACCTGTCATCTCTAGTCAGAATGATTTGGTGATTCGTATGAATATAGACGATATTTATTTTTCAGACATTTCTGGAGATGCGGCTAATGAAGGATTTTCAGAATATAAAAGAAAGAAAGACCAACTCGACAATCAAGTCGCTACTTTTACTCAATTAGCACAACAAGCTAATCTAAATGAAGAAGGCGAAGAAGAATGGAATAAAAGGCTTAGAGAACTTCAGATAAGCGTCAAAACACAGTATAATGACATGATTGTTAAAAACATCAACAATTTCACTTCAGGATTAATCATGGAAGATCTGTTACAAGGACAAATTATTACTCCAAGAGAAGGAATGGTATTGTTCAATAAGCTGCCCGATTCGTACAAAAATTCATTCGGAGGAAAAACAACCTATCAATATTTAATGCTAAACCAACAATAGGGTTTTCCCTTACATATTTCAGGTAATTCTACCCTATTTTATAATCAAGCACTCATACGGCTGCAAGGTTTCTTCATTGGTTTTAGTTTTGTATTAAACTGACACATTGAATGGGGACAAAGATTTTTCACAATAACTCAAATCATTTACTTAATATTACCTAACTTATCAGACAAGGAACTGATATCGACAAGCCTTCTTTAAGGGAATCGTTCGTTATAGATAAAGGAGAATCTAAAGAAGTAACTTTTGGCAATAAAACCAATAATTATCTAAATGGTCTATCTTTTAGATGGAAAGACGAAGCCTCCCAATCTATTATCACACAAACTCAAGAAATTATTGAACCTGGTGTTTCACCAAATTTAGATTGGATACTCAATACTTATGGAGTATTATCTATCAAAGGACTATTGGTCTTAGACATCACACCCAGCAATTAAAAAAACCGCTTAAACATTGTAAAAGCGGCTCCTTACTTATTGTGAATTTTCATTTAATCTTCTGGATGCATAAAGGCCTGCTTCCCTAATAATAATTCTTCTGTCTCAACATTATCTTCATCTGGAACACAACAGTCTACTGGACAAACTGCTGCACATTGAGGCTCTTCATGAAATCCTTTACATTCTGTACATTTATCAGGTACGATATAATAGACTTCATCACTAACGGGTTCTTGAGCTTCATCGGCATTTACGACCTTACCTCCTGGTAAGATCACATCTCCTATTAAAGATGTCCCATCTGAATACCTCCAATCATCAGAAGCCTCATAAATTGCAGTATTTGGGCACTCCGGCTCACAAGCTCCACAATTTATACATTCATCAGTTATTATTATTGCCATAACTCTGCTTATTATTTATAATTTTGTAACAAAAATAAAACCAAAAGCATACATAAACAATATAAATGGGGAATTTAAATAAAAGAATCCAAGCTTTTTCACAATTAGGCCACTTTTTGAGTCAATTTACAACAAATGGAATTGAAAAAAATGACTCCATTAAGTATAATGATATTTTCTTTGATGCTTTTAAAATGCAATTAGAAAGAGCTTCTGAGTTTAATGGGTGGTTTACTTTAGGTAATGTCCTATTTGCCTGCGAAGGCTGGGCTAATTTACTCAACGAAGAGAACCTTAATCAATGGCTTTCAGATTATAGTATTGATGATACCAATACCAAAACAATCGGAATTATTATGGCTGGGAATATTCCTCTAGTTGGATTTCATGATTTTATTTCAGTATTGATAACTGGTCATAAAGTACTGGTCAAACAATCGTCTAATGATAAACATTTACTCCCTATTTTAGCCAAGTATCTTCAATATAGTGATGCGTCATTCAAAGATGCAATTACTTTTACTGAAGAAAAATTGGAAAGATTCGATGCTGTTATTGCAACAGGGAGTAATAATACAGCTCGTTATTTTGAGTATTACTTCGGAAAATATCCCTCGATTATCAGGAAGAATAGAAATTCAGTTGCCATATTAACTGGTAAAGAAACTGAAGAAGAATTAACAGGCTTGGCTGATGATATCTTTTTATACTTCGGATTAGGATGCAGAAGTGTTTCTAAATTATTTATTCCTCAAGAGTATAATTTCGATACCTTCTTTAATGCTATGTATCGTTATAAAGACATCATTAATAATGCTAAATACGCAAATAACTACGACTATAATAAAGCCGTGTATTTAATGAGTCTGTTCGATTTACTTGAGAATGGTTTCCTAATGCTAAAAGAAGATGAGAGCTATGCATCACCTATAGCAAGTATCTTTTATGAACGTTATAAATCGCTCGAACAACTTAAAGAAAAACTCAACAATGATGCAGAAGCTATACAGTGTATTGTTGCAAATAATCTAATAGAACATGAAGTAGCTTTTGGCCAAACACAATTGCCACAATTAGCAGATTATGCTGATGGAGTTGACACAATAGAGTTTTTAACAAGTTTGTAGATAAATATTCCATTTTTTTCGTGGATAATTCAATAAGTTATCATAAAATTTGCACCAACAACACAACTAGTATTACTTATGGAATTAGAACACAAGGATAATGTAAGTCCGGTTTTAAAAGATGGGGTCAAAAATTACCTAATCGACATCGATGGAACAATCACAGATGACGTTCCAAACGAAGAACCCGAAAGAATGGCAACCTGCCTACCTTTTCCAGATGCGTTAACAACATTAAATAGATGGTATGATCAAGGACATATCATTTGTTTTTTCACATCTAGAACTGAAGAACACAGAGAGGTTACTGAAACCTGGTTAAATAAGCACGGTTTTAAATACCATAGTTTATTAATGGACAAACCTAGAGGAGGTAATTATCATTGGATTGACAACCATTTAGTTAAGGCCACTCGATACAATGGAAAGTTCACTGATTTGGTAGAAAAAGAAGTAACCATTCAAGTGTTTGAAGATTAATAAAAAAAGGTGGAAAATCGTTAGTTTTTATTGTCGTAAAAGCTAACCTTTGCACTTCAAACAACACAAGAAACAATGAAAAAGCATAATTTTAGTGCTGGACCATGTGTCCTTCCTCAAGAGGTATTAAAACAAGCTTCTGAGGCCGTTTTAAATTTCGACGGATTAGACTTATCTCTTATCGAAATTTCTCATAGAAGTAAAAACTTCGTTACTGTAATGGAACAAGCCAGAAGCTTGGTATTAGAGCTTTTAGGATTAGAAGGAAAAGGATATACAACTTTATTCCTTCAAGGTGGAGCAAGTTCTGAATTCCTAATGGTTCCCTTTAACTTAAAAAAAGAAGGTGGTTCCTCTGCCTACATTAACACGGGAGCTTGGGCTACTAAAGCCATTAAAGAAGCTAAACATTTCGGTGATGTTCATGTAGTAGCTTCTTCTGAAGACAAGAATTTCTCTTATATCCCTAAAGGATATGAAATCCCTAACCATGTAGATTATTTTCACTGTACAAGTAACAATACCATTTCAGGAACACAAATGAAAGCGTTCCCTAAATTTGAAGGAAACA
>JABSPN010000134.1 GCA_013214425.1 Flavobacteriaceae bacterium
CTGGATGAAATAGTAGATATGAGTTTGTCGTCTCAGGCAAAGGTAGTACTTGACTTACAAGAGAGTAGAGTGCAACGTGTGGGTAGTGATAAAGATATTAAAGTAGATGTTCGTGTGGTAGCTGCTACTAATAAAGATTTGAAGAAAGAAATCGCTGAGGGTAGATTCAGAGAAGATTTATACCATAGATTGGCAGTAATCCTGATAAAAGTTCCTGCGCTAAATGATAGAAGAGATGACATTCCGTTATTAGTATCGCATTTCGCAAAGAAAATAGCAGGTGAACAAGGAATAACCGTAAAAAACTTTTCAAATAAAGCGATTAAGCTACTTCAGGAGTACGACTGGACAGGTAACATTCGTGAGTTAAGAAACGTTGTAGAACGACTTATTATCTTATCTGGAACAGAGGTTACCGAAGAAGATGTAAAACTATTTGCGAGTAAGTAGATTTTAAACCGCATAACTGCAAAATGTAAAAGGTTTGTTATACTGAGCTTGTCTAAGTAAGGCACTCCCCTTTTTGTTTTATATATAAATTGAGAAGAAATCTAGTTTAGATTCTTTGCGTTTTCAGAATGACTTCATTCACCTAATACCTAACATTTAAAACTGCTGCCCTTTTCCAAGGTTAGGATAGCAAATGTTATTCACATCGGTAGTTTGTATTTGTCCATTCATATCTAAGTCAGCATTCGAATAACCAGCACCTCCTAGAAGTAATGTAATGGCGATGACATCTGCTGTCTGAGCTTGTCCGTTTTCATCAAAATCACCACCAATTAGGGTATATTCTCCATTGATATTAGTTAAAGCATTCACCCCTCCTAAAGTTATATTGGGATCGCTTGTAAAATCTATTGAATTAGGATTACTTGAAAGCGGAATTGCATTAGCGCTCATAATGCCAATATGATTTCGATGACTTACAGTTACATAATAATTATCGTAAGGAACAGTAAAGGTTAGATTAGAAGTTCCATTAACATCTACAATGTCACCGTCTCTTTGTAATAAAGCAGAGGTGCTCGTAATGATATTGGTATTATCTGCTGCATCTCTTAATTCAACCCAAACCCAATCTACAATGGCATTAGTTCCTGTTGTGTTTAGGATATTGGTATCGATTGTTAAAGCATCAGCGTAAGGCGATAATGTAGGTATGTATACTCCAGAACGTAAATCGTCATTCATTAATCCGTTGTCAGTCGGACTTGTAAAGGGACCTTCTAAAAATACATTAATACCAAGTTCTGAAAGTAATGGAGTAGGGCAAGTCACTACTAAATCATAAGCACTTCCACTGCCATCATCGGCATCTACAACAATATAATAAGTATGTCCAGCGACTGCTCCAGTAAAAGTAGCAGAGGAAGAGGCTACTGTTCCTAAACAATCATTAGGGTCACAGCTTCCCAAAATATAAACATCTAATTCTCCTGTAAAGTTGCTAATCGCAGCTGTGATTGTGCCATTTCCTGGTGAAACAATTGTGTGTACACGCTCTGGGCCAGTTTCTGTCCAGGAATTACAAGCATAACTTCCTATATGTGAAATATCGGAAGAACTCGTTCCGTTATAAGGAACTCCACAAGTTAGTGTTATGGGATTACTACAATCTAACTGGGGTTCAGTGACAGTAATTGGAATACAGGATATATTATTTACTTCATCACTTTCAGAAATAACATTGGTGGCATCACTAAATAAAAGAATATTATAGTTTCCTGCACTAGTGCCTTCTGGAATTGTAACTGAATTAACAATAGTATCCGAAGTATTTGAAGCGTTTAAACTTGAAAATATTTGGTTGTCTAACAATATATCAGAACCATCTAGGACACAATCTGTAGATAAATAATAATAGACATATGAATTCGGAACATTAGAAGCAGTTCCGGAGTAATTTTGAGTACAATTAATAGTTAGATCATATGTTGGAGCAATTGTGTTCAGATCACTTGAAATATTGTTAAGATAAATATCTTCATTGGGACAAGTAACCAATAAATCATAAGCACTTCCGCTGCCATCATCAGCATCTACAATAATATAATACGTTTGTCCAGCAATAGCATCAGCATAGGTGGCTGAAGATGAAGAAACGGTTCCCAAACAATCATTTGGGTTACAACTTCCTAAAATATACACATCTAAATCTCCTGTAAAATTACTAATAGTTGCTGTAAGCACTCCACTTGAAGTAGGACTAATAGTATGCACTCGTTCAGGGCCAGTTTCTGTCCAGTTATTACAGCCGTAGGCATCAACATTAGATGGATTGGTAGCACTACTTCCATTATAAACTGTGTCACAAGTTAATACGATTGGATTGCCGCAATCTAATTCTGAGCAAGTTGTGATACCTAAGTCGTTTTGTAAAGCGACTAAATAGGCCAAAGCAAATTGATTTCGCCAACCGTCATCTTGTAGTTTAGTAGCATCGGCAGAGTCAACAAAACCAATTTCGCTGAGAGTTCCTACAGCATTTGTTGGACTTAATACGCCTAAATGGAAATTTAAATAAGAAAAATCTTCTACAACTCTTCTGTAATTCCATTCACCATAATCAACCATTTGTGTTTGTACTTCCGTAGCAAAATCCTCACAGGCAATATTAGATGAGGGACTGTTATCACACCAAAATGTTTCGGTACCAGTTCCGCCACCTGCATTACAGTGAATACTTAAAAAACGATCGGCTCCCCAGCTATTTGACATAGCAGCCCTTTGAGACAAACTTGGGAAATCTCCACAAGCATTAGATGTTCTGGTTAAGTATGTAGTAACTGTTGGACAAGCTTGTAGTAAAGCGGTTAATTTATTGCCGACATCCATAGCGGTTAAAATTTCAATATCACTTCTTACTGCTGAAGTACAGTTTTGTGTACAGTCATTACAATATCCATGTCCAGGGTCTAAAACGATCACCTGACTATAACCATTGTATAATGAAAAGAAAGTAAAAAGCGCTATATAAAGTTTTAATCTCATTTAATGAATGCTTCAATATTTTTAGAAAAAATCCCATTTCTTTCTTCATCTCTGAAAACAACTTTTTTAGTGCCTTCAAAAGAAGGCCAGGTCTCTATTTGATCTGGAGTATCAGTAATTTGAACAGTTTCTTTTTCAAGATGAAACAAATATAATTCTGAACCTGTAATGCTATGTCCGTCTACAGAGCTGTCTTTGAATCCAATAATATATTGACTATTTGGATGCCATCCAGTAGCGATTCCTTCTCCTAGTTTTCTGAGAAACTTTCCTTCAGTAGTGAACAAATAAATTGATGGTCCTTTGTGAGCAATCAAATATTGGTTATTTGGAGCCACTTCAATATTATAATAATTTCCAGGTTCCTTAGAAATATCCCAAACTTTATTGTCATACTTTGCCTTAACAGCTAATGTCTTATTATCCAGATAATAGATTGTATCGGTAATGGCCATTGCTTTGATACTAACTAACCTTGGAAGATCGGGTATGATTTCTCGTTCTAATGTTTTGGTGTTAAAGCTAACTATTTGAGTTCTATAATCTTTTGTTCTTTCCTTAAAAAGAATACTATTGCCATCCTTAGACCAGGCAAAATCATTCCCAATGTTTTTTGTTTCGGTAATTAATTTTGGTGGCGTATCAGCACCATCTTTATAGATATATAACTTATCTCCACCTAGATCACTTAAGACAAAATCGGAGTTCAGTTTATTAGCCAAAGGTTTAGAGTATTCTCCTAGGATAGCAAGTTCTTTTGTTGGTGTTAATTTCTCCTGATTAGTACTGATGTCTTCAACAATCTCTTTTTCTTTAGAAATAGGATTATTTGGAGTTGTAGAGGTATTCTCATTTTTACATGAGAATAACATCATTAAAGTAAAAAGAACCACTGAGAATCTAATCATAACTTTAATTAAAATTTAAACCATCAAAATACGATTTTTTTGCGATTCGTTAAAAACTGCTCACCTTTATCTCCATTTGGATAGGCTATGGTATTCAACACTAAAGTTGGTATTAGTACATTTATGTGCAGATCCCCGTCAGAATATCCTACACCTCATAGTAAAACAACGACGGTATTGATATCGGCTGTTTATATTTATCCCTTTCCATCAAAATCACCACGAATCATCGTATTGACTCCGTTGGTGTGAACTATAGCATTCGCTCCTCCCAGAATAAGGTTGACATCATTTGTCAAATCAATAAGAGGTGTTATCGCTGATATAATACTTGTATTAGCAGTTGTAACACCTAAATGATTTCTGTGATTTACAGCGATATAGTAATTGGCTCCTGATAATTCAAAAAAAGTAATGACACGACATTATGAGCAACTAGATCTCCATCACTATTACCTGTTCCTGAAGCACCTCCTGTATTGAATAGATTTCTTTGACAGGTTAGTATGTCGGTATATGGAGAGCTAGTCGATAAATAGCCTCAAGATCTTAAGTCATCTTTCATGATGGTACCTAGAATACCATTTATCTCATCTTCTAGCGCTATTTTTATATCCAATATACTGTGTGTAACACAATCCAAACTATAGGAGGCCTCCGCATCTTTAAACTAGTTAGGTTTTAAATGGCTGCAGCACCATCGTCTACTTGGATACAGGTTAATCCTGAATTATTAGTAGCGTTCATCTTCCTTTTTAAGTAGGGTGCATTTTCAAAATTCAGATCGGGTATAGCAGTATATTGTGCTTGTACGCAATAGGTAATGCATACACTAGATAAGGTATACTCGTTTTATAATTAGGTAGTTTTACAACGATACAGAGTAAAAAAGAGCCTTGTTTTTTGAGGCTCTTTCTAATTTATGATTAATTGTTTTCAATCCATTTTCTAGCGTTCACAAAGGCTTCCAGCCAAGGAGAAACTTCATCTTTTCTTCCCTTAGGGTAATTGGCCCAGTTCCATTGGAAAGTAGAACGTTCTATGTGAGGCATCATCACTAAATGTCTTCCAGTTGTGTCACATAGCATAGCTGTGTTAAAGTCAGAGCCATTTGGATTAGCAGGATATCCATCATATCCGTATTTAGCTACAATGTTGTAATTTTCTTCGGAAAGTGGTAAGTCAAATTTACCTTCTCCATGAGAAATCCATACCCCTAAAGTACTACCAGCTAATGAACTTAACATCACAGAATTGTTCTCCTGAATTTTTACCGATGTAAAGTTACTTTCGTGTTTCTTAGAATCATTGTGAACCATTTTACCATGTTTGTCATGATCAGGATTAATCACTTCTAATTCCATAAATAACTGACAACCATTACAGATCCCAACAGATAATGTATCTTCTCTTTTAAAGAAATTCTTAAGTGCAGTATTGGCTTTTTCATTGTATAAGAAAGCCCCTGCCCATCCTTTGGCAGATCCTAGTACATCTGAATTAGAGAATCCACCAACAGCTCCAATAAATTGAATGTCTTCTAATGTTTCACGACCAGAGATTAGGTCGGTCATATGAACATCCTTTACATCAAAACCAGCCAGGTACATGGCATTGGCCATTTCTCTTTCAGAGTTTGATCCCTTTTCACGAATAATAGCTGCTTTTGGTTTCTCGCCTGTGTTCGAAATGACAGGCAGTTTACCTGTGAAATGCGAAGGGAAGTTAAAATCTAAAGCTTGATATTTATAATTGATAAAACGTTCTTCGGCTTTATTGTTAGCACATTGTTTAGCGTCTAATAGGGCAGAAGTACGATACCAGGTGTCTCTTAATTCATCAATAGTAAAGTTAAAAGAGTCGCTTCCATTTGAAATCTGAAGTTCATTACCTTCCGTAGCAGTTCCAATCTTTGCAAAAGGAACTCCAGTTGCAGTCAAGGTAGTGCTTAAATCTTCGCCTTTTGCAGCTTGTACTACAATAGCGATATTTTCAGCAAAAAGGAGTTTTACAGAGTCATTTTCATTTAATTCAGAGAGATCAAGTTTTGCACTTAAATTCATATCAGCAAAACACAGTTCTAATAAAGAAGTAATTAAACCTCCTGAACCAATATCGTGTCCGGCTACAATTTTATCAGACTTGATTAACTCCTGAATGGCATTAAAAGTGTTCTTAAATACTGCTGAATCACCAATAGTTGGCGCTTCATTTCCAATTTTATTATTGACTTGAGCAAATGAAGAACCTCCTAGTTTAAAACTATCTTGCGATAAGTTGATATAATAGATATCTCCTTCATCTTTTTCTAAAACGGGCTCAACAATTCTATTGATATCTGTACAATTTGCTGCAGCAGAAATAATAACTGTTCCCGGAGAAATAACCTCTTCGCCGTTCTTGTATTTCTGTTTCATGGAAAGGGAATCTTTTCCAGTTGGAACATTGATTCCTAATTCACAGGCAAAATCTGAAACTGCTTGAACCGCTTCATATAAACGTGCATCTTCACCTTCGTTTTTACAAGGCCACATCCAGTTGGCAGAAAGTGAAATATTTTTGATTCCTTCTTTTAAAGGAGCAAATATGATATTAGAAAGTGCTTCACCAATAGCATGTCTACTTCCAGCTTTTGCATTGATTAAGGCGGCTACTGGAGCATGACCCACAGAGGTTGCGATACCTTCTGTGCTTCTGTAATCTAAAGCCATTACTCCCATATTGTTTAATGGAAGTTGTAAAGGTCCGGCACATTGTTGTTTTGCAACACGTCCGCCAACACATCGATCAACTTTGTTGGTTTACCAATCTTTACAAGCAACGGCTTCTAATTGCAATACTTGTTCTAAATAGCTTTGAATATGTTCTTTACTGTAGTCTAAGTTGGCATAGTTTCTTGTTACAGTCGTATCGTTCATGATTGTTTTAGGAGAGCTCCCGAACATATCAGATAAATCTAAGTCCATTGGTTTATCACCATTTGATTTAGATTTAAAAGTAAAGCGATGATCATTCGTTACATCACCTACTTGATAGATTGGAGAACGCTCTCTTTCTGCAATGCGTTCTAACGTTTCAATATTCTTTTTACCAATAACTAATCCCATACGCTCTTGAGATTCGTTACCAATCACTTCTTTTGCAGATAGTGTAGGATCTCCAACTGGTAATTGATCCAAATCGATTAATCCACCAGTTTCTTCTACTAATTCTGAAAGACAGTTTAGGTGTCCTCCAGCTCCATGATCGTGAATAGAAACAATAGTGTTTTCCTCAGATTCTACCATTCCTCGAATGGCATTAGCTGCGCGTTTTTGCATTTCAGGATTAGATCGCTGAATGGCATTTAATTCGATTCCTGAATTAAACTCACCAGTATCTGCAGAAGAAACTGCTGCTCCACCCATTCCAATTCTATAGTTATCACCACCAAGAATTACAATTTTATCTCCTTCAGACGGTGTGGCTTTGATCGCTTGATCTGCTTTTCCATATCCAATTCCTCCAGCAAGCATGATCACTTTATCGAATCCTAATTTTCTAGATGTCACATTGAGCTTGTCGAAGTGTTCTTCATGCTCAAAGGTTAGGACAGAACCAGAAATTAACGGTTGTCCGAATTTATTTCCAAAATCAGAAGCTCCATTAGAAGCTTTGATTAAAATATCCATAGGTGTTTGATATAACCAATCTCTTTCTTTAAACGCTTGTTCCCAAGGTCTGTTTTCTTCTAGCCTGGAATAAGAAGTCATATAAACGGCTGTTCCAGCTAAAGGTAACGATCCTTTTCCTCCTGCTAAACGATCTCTAATTTCTCCTCCTGATCCAGTTGCAGCACCATTGAATGGCTCTACAGTAGTTGGGAAATTATGAGTTTCTGCTTTTACAGAGATAATAGAATCAAAATCTTTAACTTCAAAAAAGTCAGGCTTATCCTGGGTTGCAGGGGCAAACTGTTCAACCACAGGGCC
>JABSPN010000135.1 GCA_013214425.1 Flavobacteriaceae bacterium
TAGAAGCAGAGACCAACTCTCATTTTTTACCAGCTTCAACTACTAATCAAGTTGTACATCACGACTATTACTCCTTGTCTTATCATGAAGAGTATGAGCAAGCCGAATGGGTAGCCTATGAACTAAAAAAGAATCATTTATCCCGAAATGATCACAATCGTCCCTATTTCGAAATTGATAAAACTGTAAAGACAGAAGCAGCTCATTGGAGAAATTATAAAAACTCTGGATATAGTAGAGGACATCTTTGTCCGGCTGGTGATAGAAGATTTTCAAAAGATGCTTATGATGAGACCTTTTTGACCTCCAACATAAGTCCTCAAAAACAAGACTTTAACGCCGGAATTTGGAATACATTAGAACAAAAGGTTCGCTATTGGGCAGCTAAATACGATGGTGTTTACGTAGTGACAGGAGGGGTTTTAACAAAGGGCTTAAAGACTATCGGACAAGAGGAAGTCGCTGTTCCAGAATACTTTTATAAAATTGTGTTAGACAATCAAAACGGAGATATGAAAGCCATTGCTTTTTTGATGCCTCATGAAAATTCAGAAAAGGCATTATTTAAGTTTGTTGTTTCCGTAGATAAAATAGAAAAACTGACAGGAATCGATTTTTTTCCTAACCTAGAAGACACCAAAGAAGATCAAATAGAAGCTTCTTCAGATTACAAAGATTGGCTATTCTAACTTAAAACTTTCAAACCGAAAATAGTAAATTATAAAGCAATTTGTAATGCTTTGTCATACTGAGCCTGTCGAAGTATGATAAATCCTATTGATTATTTTACCCTATAACCCATCACCCATCATTGAATATCGATTAAGGAATATTGAAGTAATTATTATTAATGAGGCGATGAAATAATGACTTAAGGTTTATATTTAATATTCGATTACTATACCCATAACCTTTCACACGACACCATTTCCCACTTCTAAATTTAAAATTTTACATTTTTAATTTATTAAGGGGGTAAGAAACTTTTCTCATTTGAACTATAAAGCAAAATGAAACAAATGAGAATAAACCTTTTACCTATCATTTTGATGATACTGCTTGGGTTGCAGGGAGTTGTAGCACAAGTAGAAGAGCCTACAATAACGCCAACCACACCAGAAGCTGGGACTATGGCGCGTTATGGAGATTTAAACATAACCTCGGCATCGGGGCAGATGAGTTATAGTGTGCCTATTGCGGGTATTACTGTAGATGGAAATAGTTGGCCAGTAAGCCTAGGCTATAATTATGGCGGACTAATAGCAGAAGGAAAGCCTTCTTTAAACGGATTGGGTTGGAACTTAGCAGCTTATGGAACCATTACCAAAGAAGTGCGTGGATTGCCAGATGGTAACCCGCATGGATATTATGGTGTTTTAGACCATAGCGCAGAAATCCTGGCAGTTGCAGCTGATTATGAAGATGATGGTGTACTTAATAATACCACTCTCGAAACTGTGAGAAAATTTAGAGATAAAGAATGGGATGCAGAAGTTGATAAATATTCAGTTAGTGTAAACGGAATGAGTTTTTCATTCAAGTTGAGAAAAGACTCAAATGGTGATGTAGTACCGTATTATTTGTCAAAACACAATCATAAAGTTCAGGTAAATATGCACCCGACAGATGGACATTTTGTTGTGGGGTCTTTTGTTGTAACAGATGATCAAGGGGTAAAATATCATTTTGATTCCGATAATAGAGAGCATGCTGTAGTAGAAGATACACAAAACCCAGCCGATGTTCAAGATCGTTATACATCTTGGATGTTATCTAAAGTTGAATACTTAAACGGACAATCGATAGATTTTCAATATAGAACAGAAACCTATTTTTCATGGGATTTCGTAGCTACTGCTTTATCACTTCATGGAGATGTGGATGAAGGACCAATTGTAGGGAGTGGAGTAGTACAATATCAAACGTTCGATTCAGATAGAATGCAACGTTCAGAAATGTTACGCCAGGTGTTAGAGAAGATTACTTTCCCAGAAGGAGAAATAGCGTTTACAACAGGAAATGCTCCTTCTAACCATACCATTTTCACTAAAATTCAAGTAAAGAATAGAGATGCAGTTGTAGTAGATACTTATGACTTTACCTATCAAGGAAACAGAGATTGTTTAACTGAGATTCAAAAAAACAATGAGTTTTTATACGGATTTGAATACTTCGGATTGAATACTGGAGGAGGACTAACTATTCCTGCTTTTTATGAAGCTTACGATAATAAGCCTTATGCACAAGATTTATGGAGGTTTTATAACGGTAGAATCGGGAATAATAGTGCGTTTAGTTTGGGAAGTTCAAACTTTATAGCCGATAGAACACCTAATGCGAATAACACTAGGTTAGGAGCCTTAAAAACCATTAAATATAAAACAGGCGGAACTACAGAAGTAGCCTATGAGCTAAATCAAATTAAAGTTCCATATGATGGGTCTATAGGTGACCAAGGGATACCTTCTTTAAACGAAGAATTATTAGTTAGTCTTAACCCAACGCCTACTAATAATGAAAGGGAGGTTGTCGAAACGATTACGTTTACAGAACCAACTTTTGCCTATGTATCTCATAAAATAGACGGACAGTTATGGAATAACTTTTTCCAAATGTCGATGACCAAGTTAGATGGACCTTGTAATGTAGTACAAGATTATAATGAATGTTACGATGGGCAAGCGCCAGATTATAGTTGGAATTACACGCTTCAAGCAGAATATCTAAGGAGTCATATGAGACAAGGTAGTGGTACAAATAGTTGTACTTATTTTCCTTATCCAGTGATGTGTTTGAATTATATTTCATCACCAACAGGTCCAGATGATACAGAGACTCCAATGTACTTTGAAGAAGGGAATTCAGGGGGGTATATTTATATCGCTCCAGGCACCTATGAAATTATGATCACAACCAATCATATGGGGAATAATTTTTATAGAAGTGGAGACCTATATGGAGAAATAAGAATCCAATATCACGATGCTTCTGTTAATGGAATACCTCCAACACATATTAATAAAAACACAGGAGGAATTCGTGTTTCTCGTATCACCGATTATGATGAGCATGGGAACCAAGTATTACTAAAAGAGTTTGATTATAATGATGCAACAGGTTTTTCTTCTGCTGTAGCGAATCAAATACCAGTACATAGTGATATCCATTCTTGGAATTATCAAAACGCGAGTATCGCTCCATATCATTGGATAGAGTATAGAGAAGAACACAAGCAAGCAGCCTATACTTCTTTAAATGGAGTGCATGGTTTTCCAGTCTATTATAGAAAAGTAAAAGTGACACATAAAAATGGGAATCACATTAATGGTATTGTAGAACAAAACTATGATTTGCCTATGCAGGGTGGAGGCTATTATTCGTATCCTAGAGTCCCTAAACATGGTGATCTTACAAAGTCAATGCCAACACAATCATTCCAATACAAAGGAGGAACCTTAGTATCGAATAATCCAACAATAGTAAGTTCAACAACAAACAATCATGATGTTGTACGCTATAATTTACATCATTTAACACAACAAGACTTAAACCCAGAGCATCCAGTAAGCTTTAAAATTTATAAAGAGTTGGATGTGACCATAAACTACACTGCAAATCAAAGTGTATGTTATTGTCAACTTAACCCAACACCTGGGAGTGCAGAAGATATGGCATGGGTCGCTTTGCATGGTATTTCAGTTTATAGAGATATAGATGCTTACAGAAGAGTTAACGAAACCATTTCTAGTATAGATGGAGTAACATCCAGCACTATATACAATTATGATATCGACACTTATTTACAAAGTACGTCTACTACAGATAGTAAAGGAGAAACCTTGACTACAGAGTTCGATTACCCATTTGAGTTAGCAGCAGAGTACCAAAACTTAATCGATACACAACAATTAAGTGTGCCTGTACAACAGAGAAGTTTACGTGATGGAACCTTATTAAGCACCCAAAAGACAAACTTCATACAGGTAGTGAATGGTTATAAACCTCATACTGTTTTAACAGCAAAAGGAACGAATACCTTAGAAAATCGTATTGAATTCACATATGATGATCAAGGGAATATTATTCAATACTATATGAACGATAACCTTTCTGCTCCAGTAGCTGTTATTTGGGGTTATGATAAACAACACCCTATCGCTAAAATTCAGAATGCGACTTATGCTCAAGTACAAACGCATGCAATAACATTATTGGGATTATCCAATGCAGATAACGACAGTACTTATGGTTATACAGGGAATGAAGGAGCCTTAAGAGAAGCTCTAGATGCTTTACGAAATGATACCAATTTATCTAATGCTTTAATCACGACCTACACCTATGATCCTATGGTAGGAATAACAAGTGTTACAGATGCTAGAGGTTATACTATTTACTATGAATATGATAATCAACAGAGAGTGATTCGGGTTAAGGATGCAGAAGGAAATATTTTAAGTGAATATAATTACAATTACAGACCTCAAAACTAACAGTAATGAGAAAGATATTTTTAAGTATAGTAACCACACTAGTGTGTGTAGTACTACAAGCACAGTCTCAAGATGAGAATTATGTAAAGACCACAACCTATACTGTGCCTTCAGATGAAGAACCCACAGCAACAGGAACGAAGAAAATTATTGGTGTTGAGTATTATGACGGTTTGGGGAGACCAAAACAACAAGTTGGAGTACAAGCCGCTCCAAATGGTGATGATTTTGTAATTCCCATTGTCTACGATCAGGCAGGAAGGGTGTCAAGAGGTTATTTGCCGTATTACCAAAGCAACAATGGTTTATATCGTAATAATAACGAGGTGATAGAAGAACTAGATAGTATTTATCTATTGAAGTTCCCAACAGACTTAGATCCTTTACACCCCAATCCTTATACAGAGACGGTTTTTGAAGAGTCTTTACTAAATAGAACTTTAGCACAAGCAGCTCCAGGAAAAGATTGGTCTCTAGAGGATGGAACGCATCTTGTTGAAGTTATTTATGATAAAAATAGTGCTTTGGAGGTGAGAAAGTTTTCAGTAGGATATATTGGAGGAAGTATGGGGACTATTTCTTTAGTGTATGAAGATTATTATCCTGAAGGAGAGTTGTACAAGACCATTTCAAAAGATGAGAACTGGGATGTTAGTTCAGGAAAATCGCATACGGTGGAAGAGTTTAAGGATAAATCGGGAAATATGATTTTAAAAAGAACTTACACTCGAGAAGGGATAAGTGATATTGCTCATGATACCCAATATGTGTATGACGATTTTGGGAACTTGACTTATGTCTTATCACCAGAAGCATCAGATAATATTCTAGATACTAGTAACAATGTGGTAAACCAAATAATAGATGATCTAGGGTACCAATACAAATACGATTATAGAAACAGATTAATTGAAAAGAAGATTCCTGGAAAAGGATGGGAGTATATCGTATATGATAAATTAGACCGTGTTATGATGACTCAAGATCAAAATTTAAAATTTCAAGGTAAATGGCTGCTAACCAAGTATGATGTGTTAAATCGACCTGTGTATACAGGATTGTATAGTAGTGGAATAGCACGACAGTACATGCAAATGTTTGTCAATGCGGCTACTGAAGTGAATGAGACAAGATTAACGAGTCCAATTGCTTATACAGATGTACAGTTGTTTTATTCAAACGATGTATTCCCTAATGATGTCAATGCGCTTACTATTTTGACAGTGAACTATTACGATGATTATAATTTTGATAGTCCATTGACTATGGAAGCATCTAGTGCTGTAACAAACTTAAATAGAGTGATTGTAGATGGAAATAAAATAAGAAAAGATATCAATTCAGTACATTGGAATGGTGGATTTCAAACTCAGGAGGGGATTACCGGAGATGGTTATCTGGAATATACTGTACTTCATTTGGATAAAAGACAAATGATAGGACTATCTACTAGCGTTAATTTAGATACAAACTATTCTTATACGACTATCGATTATTCGATTGATACAGGTTATGATAATTTAGTACGTATTCGAGAGAATGGAGTAGGAGTTAGTACCAATGTTTCTTATGTCGCAGGAGATCGTTTTCGTATCGAGCGTTTAGGAGATCAGATCTACTACAAGAAAAATGGAGTGACTTTTTACCAATCACAGCATAGTACAAGTGAGACTTTATATGGAGACGCTTCTTTTCTGCACTACTTGTCAGAGATAGAAGATTTAACTGTAGTGAATAGTGCTTATGGAGCTTCGTTTACAGAAAAAACTAAAGGGTTGGTTACAGGAAATATGACTCGTGTACTAGATACGTCTAATTTTATTAGAACAGTGACACACTATGATAAAAAAGCTAGGCCTATATACATGGTGTCGCAAAATGATTATTTGAATACTGTAGATGTGGTGAAAACCGATTTAGATTTTACAGGAAACATCATGGAAACCACTACGATTCATACCAAAGGGACCAATGCTCCAATTGTAACCATAGATCAGTTTGTCTATGATCATCAGTTTAGATTGTTAACACAAACTCAGCAGATCGATAACAACCCAAAAGAAGTAATTGTGTTGAATGCCTATAATGAGTTCGGGCAATTAGTGCAAAAGAAAACAGGTGCGATTGTAGATGAGATTAGTACTAACATTACCAATATTCATAGAGTCGCTCAAGATGGGAATGTAATTTCAAAAGTAGCGATTGCCGGTTGGGACGGGAATTTTGAAACAGAAGAGAAATTAACGGGGGATGGTTATATAGAATTCACCGTAACCGAGATTGGGAAGTATAACATGATTGGATTATCAGATCCAACAGAATTATTGGATTATAGTTATACCAGTATCGATTATGCGATTTATACAGGCTCTTCTACAGGAAATGGAGATAGAGTGTTAGTTAGAGAAGAAGGAGTAAATATTCCTATTCCAGTAACATATTTTGTAGCAGGAGATGTGTTTCGAGTAGAGCGAACGGGAAGTACTATTGAATACAAAAAGAATGGAACTACTTTCTATACTTCACAAACCACTTTTACAGGAGACTTAGTTGGAGATGCTAGTTTAGGAGCATTGGGTAGTTATATCAAAGATCTTAAGTTAGTAAATAAGAACTCGAATGCTGGTCAAGCTTTACAAACGATAGATTATGCCTACAATATTAGAGGTTGGTTAAAGCAGATCAATGATCCGGCTCAATCGCTGACAGATGATATATTTGCTTTTAAGATCAATTACAATACGACCGACACCACTTTAGGAGCAGAAGCTTTATACAATGGAAACATTAGTGAGACCATTTGGAAAGTAATTGTAGATGATGAACAAAGGGCTTATGGATATAATTATGATGAATTAAACAGGATAAAATCTGCAAACTTTGGAGCTGGTGTCAACCAAACCAATCAACAAGGATTCTATAATTTAAATTCTATTGCTTACGATAAGAATGGGAACATCTTAAACCTAAGTAGAAATGCAGGAAACGTTGGTCATACCGCTGCTACTACGATGGATAATTTAAGTTATACCTATTTGCCGAATACCAATCAATTAGCTAGTGTGACTGATAGTTCCAACAACATAGAAGGATTCAAGGATGGTTATATCAATAGTTCAGATCCAGCAGATGTTGATTATGTCTATGATGCCAATGGAAATATGATTTCTGATAAAAACAAACAGATTACGAGTATTACTTATAATCATTTAAACCTTCCAAAGCGAGTGAGTTTTATGAATCCAACTGGAGGTAGTGATAATACCATAGATTATGTATATGAT
>JABSPN010000136.1 GCA_013214425.1 Flavobacteriaceae bacterium
ATCGACGATCTACACCAACGACATGGTAGATTATCAAAAAGCACTAGAGTTGTATGATGCGAATCAGTATTTAACTGCTCAATCCTTGTTTGACAAGGTGAGTGATGCAACTAAAAATGACGAAATTAAAGCCAATTGCGCCTATTATATCGCTAACTGTGCTGTTCGTCTTAATCAGAAGAACGCTGACGACCTCATGGAGCGTTTTGTTCATGACTTTCCTACAAGTACCAAACGTAATTCTGCCTACATTGATGTAGCCGATTACTATTTTGAAAATGGAAAGTATTCTTACGCCTTAAAATGGTATGAAAAGGTTGGTGAAAGCGGCTTGTCAAACAATCAAAAAGAAAAATATTATTTCAACAATGGTTATGCTTTGTTTAAAACCAAAAATGGGAAAGCATCTAAGAAATACCTAACTAAAGTTGAAAATTCAGAAAAGTACGGTTCACAAGCGAAATACTATTTGGGGTATATCGAATATCAGGTAGATAATTATGACAAGGCCAATGATCTTTTTGCTCAAGTGAAAGAAGAGCAAAAGTTTCAGGAGAAATTAGCCTATTTTCAAGCCGATATGAACTTTAAACTAGGGAAGTTTGAAGAGGCGATAGATTTGGCTACACAGCAATTACCATTAGCTCAGGATAGAGAAGAAAGATCTGAGCTAAATAAAATAGTAGGAGAAAGCTATTTTCAGTTAGGAAATTACGATAAAGCATTACCTTTTCTTCAGGAATATAAGGGAAAGAAAGGAAGATGGAGTAATGTAGATTTCTATCAGTTAGGTTACATCTATTATAAAAGAGGAGAATATATTGCTGCCATTTCTGAATTCAATAAAATTATAGAAGGAGATAACAAAGTAGTTCAAAACGCCTATTATCATTTAGGAGAATGTTATGTTAAGACCGATAAAAAACAGGAAGCCTTAAATGCTTTTCGTAATGCTGCATACATGAATTATGATGATGTGGTGAAAAAAGATGCCTGGTTGCAATATGCTAAGATTAGCTACGAGATAGGAAATCCCTACCAAACAGTACCACAGGTGTTATCTACTTATTTAGAAAAGTATCCGGAATCTGAGGCTAAAGAAGAGATCCAAGGGTTGTTAATCGACTCGTATATTACTTCTAAAAATTATAAGGAAGCCTTAGTACTTTTAGAGAAGAGTAACAGTCAGGCACACAAAGCGGCTTATCAAAAAGTGGCTTTTTACAGAGCGATAGAGATTTTTAATGAAGGAGATTATCAAGGAGCAATTGTTCATTTTGACAAGTCATTAAAAGAACCTAAAGATCAAGATTTTGTTGCGCGTTCGGTGTTCTGGAAAGCCGAATCTCAGTACTTGTTAACAGATTACGAGAATGCCTTGACTGGATTCAAAGTGTTTGCAGATGATCCAGCAAGTGACGGTAAAAAGGAAAAAGAAAATATTGATTATAATTTAGCCTATACCAGTTTTAAGTTAAAACAATATCCAGCAGCGATAAACTACTTTAAATCCTATATTGCTAATGTAAAAGATGATCAGGTTAGATTAAATGATGCACATCTAAGATTGGGTGATAGTTATTTTGTGACAAGTGATTATTGGAAAGCTATGGAATCGTATAACGATGCGATTAAAATGAATGGAGTAGATGCAGATTATGCACATTTCCAAAAGGCGATTAGCTACGGATATGTTAAGAAGAATAAAGAGAAAATAGAAGATCTTAAATTATTCCTGAAAAACTATCCAACGTCACCATTTCAAGATGATGCCTTATTCGAATTAGGAAACTCTTATGTGAAAGAAAACGATAATGCAAAAGCTTTAGAGACTTATGATAAATTAAATTATAATCACCCTAAAAGTTCTTACGTTTCAAGATCATTATTAAGACAAGGTTCTATTTATTATAACGATGCTAAAAACGAACAAGCATTAAATAAATTTAAGAGAATAGCGTCAGATTATCCAAGTACAGCTGAAGCAAATCAAGCGGTAGCACAGGCCAGAGAGTTATATGTAGATTTAGGAAGAGTAGAAGAATATTCTGCCTGGGTTAAAGGTTTAGAGTTTGTTGATGTAGACGATGCTGATTTAGATAATGCAACTTATGAGTCGGCAGAAAAACAATATCTGGACAATAAAACTTCAGGAGCCATTAAAGGTTTTGAAAATTATACACGTGAATTCCCGAACGGATTACATGCTTTACAAGCCAACTTCTACTTGGCACAGCTATACTTTAAAGAAGACAGGAAGTTAGAAACAATAAGGTATTATGAATTTGTTATTAATAAAGAGCGTAACGAATTTACAGAACAAGCTTTAGCGAGATTATCACAGGTTCATCTGGAAGCTAAAGATTGGCAAAAAGCTATTGATGTACTATTGCGATTAGAAGTTGAAGCCGACTTCCCTCAAAATGTGATTTATGCCCAATCTAATCTAATGAAAGGATTTTATCAATTAGACAAATACGATCAGGCTGTTGATTATGCTGGGAAGGTCTTGGGTAATGATAAAATCGACAATAAAATTAAGAGTGATGCTCAGGTTATTATAGCAAGATCAGCGATTAAATTAGATGATTTAGATAAAGCAAAAGAAGCTTACGCTGAGGTTCAGAAAATTGCCAAAGGGTCACTTGCTGCAGAAGCATTATACTACGATGCTTTCTTTAAAAACAGAGAAGAGCAATTCGAAAAATCAAATGAAAAAATTCAAAAACTGGTTAAAGATTATTCAGGATACAAATTATATGGAGCTAAAGGCTTAGTGCTAATGGCAAAGAATTTCCATGAGCTGGATGATGCTTACCAGGCAACTTATATTTTAGAGAGCGTGATAGAGAACTTTACCGATTACCCAGAGGTGGTTGAAGAAGCAAAACAAGAATTACAACGAATTAAGACCGAAGAGTCGAAACGTAATTCTTCAATTGATACTGATGCCATCGAAGATTAAAAACCTACTTATTAACAGTTAAAAATTAATTATGCAAAAGCAGTTTAAGTATATAGTTGTAAGTGTTTTTATGGTATTAATAAGTAACATCATTACAGCTCAAGAAGACGAAACAATAGGTACAGAAGTCGTAGTTGTTAAGCCCTATACACCTACTATTTCTGATGCCTTTAAAGTGAAAGACAATCCGTCTATCGATGACGATTCCACGCTAGTGAAACAGGAATTAGAATATCAAATAAATTCTATTCCAGTAGCGTCAACGTTTACACCAGCAAAAGGAAAAGCAGCTGGAGTAGAAAAAGCAGAACCTGTGACTTTGTTTGATAACTATGCCTCATTTGCGGCAGGAAATTATACCTCAATATTAGCAGAGTTGTATACAAACCTTAAGATTAATAATACTGATACATTTAATGCGAATATCACGCATCATTCTTCTCAAGGAGGAATCGATACGGTGTTGTTAGATGATAAGTTTTATAATACCGATTTAAACTTAGGTTTTACCAGAAAGGATAGAGATTATTCCTTCGGAATAGATGCTGGGTTTACGCATCAAAACTATAACTGGTATGGTTCGACTCAAGCATTAACAGATGAGGAGAGAATGAATATAGATGCTTCACATACATTTCTTACAGGAAGAATTGGTGGAAGCTACACTATGGAAGATTCCTTTTTTAAAGGTGTTAATTTAAATTACATCCGTTTCTGGGATGATTACGATTCAGCGGAAAATCGTGTAATCCTTTCACCAACATTTGAGTTCCCTGTTAATGAGCAGAATATTATGTTAACAGGTATTGTAGATTATCTTGGTGGAAGTTTTGAGAGAAATTACTTTACAAACGACGCCATTAACTACGGAATACTAAAAACCGGAGTACAGCCGAGTTTGCAAATATTAAAAGACGATTTAACAGTAAGCTTTGGAGCACTTTTCGTGTATGCATCTAATACTGAAATCAGCGATAGTGAGTTCTATATTTATCCAAAGATTAATGCGTCCTATAGATTGGTTGAAGAGATCATGACAGTTTATGGTGGGGTTGAAGGAGATTTAAATCAGAATTCATATCATGATTTAGCTCAGCAGAACTTGTTCGTATCTCCAACCTTGGGTCTTATTCCAACTCACAATCAATATGATGTATTTTTAGGGTTAAAAGGTAAGTTTACGAATACAATCAGTTACAATGTCAAAGGATCGTATAGAAATGATGAAAACAGAGCTTTGTTTGTGTTGAATCCAGTAAATGATGTCTTAACTTCAGAAGAAAATTATCAAAAAGCCAGTTCCTTTGGAGTGGTGTATGATGATGTAACAACTTTTGGCTTTTCAGGAGAATTAAATGTCGATGTTTCAAGTAAGGCCAGAGTTGGTGTTAGAGGAAATTATTTTAGTTATTCAACCGACACTCAGGATAAGGCATGGCATTTACCAGAATTAAGAGCCTCTGTATTTGGTGATTTTAAATTTTCTGACAAATGGTATGGAGGAGTTAATATTTTCTTCACAGGAGAAAGAGATGCGTTTATTGATAACGCTCTGGGAAGAACAGAAGTTACCTTAGATGCCTTCTTCGACGCCAATATACATGTTGGGTATAGAATTACAGATCGATTATCGGCATTCGCGAGGTTAAACAATATTGCGAGTCAGGATTATCAACCTTGGGTGAGTTATCCAGTTCAAACCTTCCAGTTTTTAGGTGGACTAAACTACAAGTTTGATTTTAAATAATTAAAGCACACTAGATGATATTAAGTCGCTTTTTTTAAAAAGCGACTTTTTTATTTTATGTATATTTAAAGCAAAAATCAGAAATGAAAAAAATCCTATTCTTTTCCATTTTAATAGCATTGGTTTCTTGTCAAAAAAAGGAACCAGCAGATGTCTTAGTTTACAATGCGAATGTCTACACAGTTGATGGTCGTTTTAGTAAAGCTGAAGCGATAGCGATAAAAGACGGTAAATTCCTAGAAATCGGAACAACCCAAGAATTAAAATCAAAATATTCAGCTAACGATGAGGTGAATGCTGAAGGAAATACGGTGCTTCCGGGATTGATAGATGCGCATTGTCATTTTTACAATTTAGGATTGGCCCAAAACAGAGTTGATTTAATGGGAACCAGAAGTCTTTCTGAAGTCTTGTTGAAAGTAAAAGAGTTTCAAGATGCTCGTAAAACAAGCTTTGTTATTGGGAGGTTGGGATCAAAATGATTGGCAGTTTAAAGATTTTCCTACCAACAAGGAATTGAATAATATGTTTCCTGATGTGCCCGTTGCTTTAACAAGAGTTGACGGTCATGCAATGCTGGTAAATAATAAGGCCTTGGAATTAGCAGGTATTACTGCTGAAACTGAAGTTGAAGGTGGTGAAATCGTTAAAGTAGATGGAGAGTTAACAGGTTTGTTAATTGACAACCCAATGGAGCTGGTTGAAGCAAAATTTCCAGAACCAACTAAAAAAGAAAAGATTAGAGCGTTAAAAGAGGCTCAGGAAATATGTGCAAAACTAGGATTAACCTCTGTTAGTGATGCTGGGTTGAGTAAAGATGTGATAGAGTTAATTCAGGAGCTGCAGGAAAAGGGGGAATTAGACATGCGTATTTACGCAATGTTAACCAATAATCAGGAAAACTTTGATCATTATTTGTCCAACGGAATTGTTAAAACAGAGCGCTTAAATGTAAGATCTTTTAAAATCTACGCAGATGGAGCTTTAGGATCAAGAGGAGCAGCTCTAAAAGCGCCTTATTCAGATGATCACGATCATTATGGAGCTATGATCATAGACTTAGATGATTTTGAATCTAAAGCAGAGCAAATAGCGAATTCGGATTTTCAAATGAATACACATGCTATTGGAGATTCAGCCAATGCTTTTGTGTTAAGAGTCTACAATGAGAAACTTAAAGGTAAGCCTAATAGAAGATGGAGAGTAGAACATGCTCAGGTGATGGATAAAATAGATTTTGAGATGTTTAATGAAAATATCATTCCTTCCATCCAGCCCACGCACGCAACAAGTGATATGTATTGGGCGGCAGATCGAGTAGGGCCTAAAAGAATTACAGGGGCTTATGCCTACAAAACACTGCTTGAGAAATCAGGCAGGGTGGCTTTGGGGACAGACTTCCCTGTTGAAAAAGTAAATCCGATGCATACTTTTTATGCAGCTGTAGCCAGAAAAGATTTAAACCATTATCCACCAACAGGGTTTCTGACTCATCAGGCTTTATCAAGAGAAGATACTTTAAAAGGGATGACAATATGGGCAGCCTATTCTAATTTTGAAGAAGAAGAAAAGGGAAGCATCGAGCCAGGAAAATTTGCGGATTTTATCATCATAGATCAGGACATCATGACTGTCGATATTAAAAAAGTGCCAGATACTAAAGTGATCGGCACTTACATAAACGGAAAAAGTATCGAATAAAACCTCCTTCATTCTAGTAAAACTTTCAAAAAGAAAGAATTAATCGAGATTGCATCAATTATTCTTTATTTTTTTGTTTAAAAATCATTTTTTTATTTTAAAATGTAGTTAAAATAGATTTATGTATTTTAATTAATAATACTAAAGCTAATATTTGCTGAGTAATTAAAAGTTGAGATTATGTGCGGAATATTAGCAGCTATTGGTAAGGGGATTGATTATGATGCGGTAAAACAGGCATCAAAGAAAATGACTCATCGAGGGCCAGACGAAAGTGATACGGTTATTACTTCATCAGGGCATCTTTTAAGTCATGAACGTTTAGCGATTATCGATTTGAATTCAGGTAGACAGCCTATTCAAGGTTCAGATGTGGCTTTTATGGTTCATAATGGTGAAATCTATAACCATAAAGAGCTTAGGGGTACACTATTGGAAGACTGTGAGTTTAAGACCATGTCAGATTCTGAAGTGATTGTACATCTATATGAGAAGTATAAATATGATTTTTTAGACTTGTTAGATGGAGTTTTTGCCTTTGTAGTGGTTAATGAAGACGATTTTATAGCCGCTAGAGATCCGATTGGAGTCAAGCCTTTATACTTCGGAAATGATGCAGGAGGGCGCCTGTATTTCGCTTCAGAAATGAAAGTGATTAGTGAACTATGTGAGACATTCGAGGCATTTCCTCCTGGGCATTATTTTACTCCTGAAACTGGTTTTGTGCAATATTACAAACCAATATGGTTTGAGAAGGGGGCAGCTATTCAGTCATTGCAGTTATATAAAATTCGAGAATCATTGATAAAAGCTACAGAGAAAAGATTGGCGTCTGATGTTCCCTTGGGGGTATTGCTTTCAGGCGGATTAGATTCTTCTTTAACCTCTTCTATTGCTGCAAAATTACTGAAAGAAAAAGGAGAAAAATTACGCTCTTTTTCAATTGGTTTAGATGCCAATGCTCCCGATTTAAAAGCGGCAAGATCAGTAGCAGATTTTTTAGGAACTGAGCATCACGAAATATATTTTTCAATAGAGGAGGGAATCGCGGCAATAGGTAAATTAATCTGGCATCTCGAAACCTACGATGTAACGTCAATAAGAGCCAGTACTCCTATGTATTTAATGAGTAAGTCAATAACAGACTTAGGTGTTAAAGTAGTGCTGTCTGGAGAAGGAGCCGATGAGATTTTTGGGGGGTATCTGTACTTTAGAAATGCACCTTCAGATCAAGCTTTTCAGAAAGAAACAATTGATCGCGTAAAGAAGATATCTACTGCAGAT
>JABSPN010000137.1 GCA_013214425.1 Flavobacteriaceae bacterium
GTTTTCAATTCCTTCAATGATGAGATTTTAAAGGAGTCGTTTATAACTAGCATTAATAAGTTGAATAGTGTAAAAGTATGTTTGGTGTGTAATTCGAGTTCAGAGTTCGCATTGGAAAGGCTTATTGAAATTGCTGAAAAATGTGACAATACAGATGTTGTGAATGTAAAAAGAAAAAAATCACTTGTATATTCTATTAGAGTTGGTGCACGATACATGAGCAATCAATTTAATTTTAAGTACTTAGGATTTATCGTTGGAATGGATAATACAGATATTCTAAATACAATCAAAAAGTATACAATACATCTGGAGGCTATTTTGAAAATGAATAAAATTGAAAAAGAAAACAGTACAAAACAAACGTTTTACAAAAGTATCTTTTCCATAACAGAGTATATAGAAAGGGTAACCTTATAAATTCGACATAGACTCTTTCATAACGAGTCTCCTGAATTAGCTCAACCGTTTAGCAATAGAAACTCACAGATACTACTTTAAATAATGAGTAAAAGACACCCGACGTTTACGAGCAAATTTACAATATATCATCGCTAATAAGGATTGTGGTAAAGAAATACAAATGATAGGCTATATAAAACCAAATTTTGCTAGTCAGGAAATTTATATTACTGAGATAGATTTTCCATGGGTACTCAGCATTGTTAGTGATGGTTTTAAAGCACCTAAGGAAGTAATTAAGATATTTAATGCGGTAATCATTTCTCAAATTGGGCAATATCTGGAGGAACAGAATAGATTGATTGGAACAGTAATGCAAATCTTGGAGCCGAAATGACAATATGATTAAAGACTAATGTTCGATGTAAAGTTGAATCAATGAATTAATGATATAATAGAGCCAACTTCATTTACATTCACACTACAGGTAGCACAATTACGTGGATTATGATCTAAATAAAGTATGTCTACAATCGACTCATCTGCGTATAGAATCATTTCATCGATAGAAACATTTTAGTTAAAGATCATCAAAAAAGTAAGTGAATGTATTCATTAATTTTAAAAATGTTTCAATTTAAAATACGTTGTTATGCGCTTTTTAGTTCGTTTAATCATTATTGTTTTTTTCCTCTCTTGTACATATGATAACAAAGAGCCTTTGGCCTCTCAAGATACTACAGCAGATGCTTTTCTCAATATTCCTGAAGATTTCGATTTTAGTACCCATAGAAGTGTCAATATCACCATCAATGATAGTGAAGACCATGTAGTGTATATATTTTATTTATTATCACAATCGGTTCCTGATGCAGACTATAATCTCCTCAAAGCAGATGAAGTCATTTTAAACGGGATCATTTACAAAAAAATTCTCTCAGCCATGACGCAAAATCATGTCATTAATCATCACATTAATGTACCCAAAAATTTACATAAAATTTTAATCGTTAGAAAAGGAGATGAGGGGCATTATGCTACTGTTGATATATCAAACAATCAATTGGTATTTAATTACACTAGTTCTAATGACATGACAACCAATGGTAACGAAATGAAGCCAGTACAAGTTATTTCATCTAATCGCTTGCTTCAAAATGCACAAGATATTTCGTTCAATTACTTGGGTACATACAGTAATTTCTATGGTGTTCCAGACTATCTTGTTACCCCAGACACAGTTTCTCAAGATGTAATTGATATTGTTTTTAATTCTTTGCCAGCAGGACAGTCTGTTCCAGTTTTTAATCCAGATTATATCGCATCAAATGTAGAAACGGATGTCAAATTTTCAGGAACTTCCGATGTTTGGGTAACCTTTGTTCACGAGGAAGCTTTTTACAAGAATGCCTTAGCGTATTATACTTATGATGTGAATAGTCCTCCAACTACAGTGGGTGATATCGGTACTTTAAATATTATTTTTCCTAATGCTTCATTTCAAGGATCAGGAGGGGGGTTGTCCACTGGCGATAAAGTTTATTTAGGGCAGTTTGATAGTAATACTGCAATTGGTTGGGCTTTGATTGCTTATGGTTGGGATCCGTATTTTAATGTTGTATCACAGAACAGCCCGATTTATTTTTCAAACCCCGATTTAAATCCAGAGTTAATTGCCACGAATAGGCCGCATAATGTAATATTGAAAGACGATGCTAGAGATATTTTATTAATAGGATTTGAAGATTTGGATAGGGATAGTCCTTACACAGATAATGATTTTAATGATCTTGTGTTTTATGTAACAGCATCGCCTTACACTAATGTTATCACTTCCGATTACCAATCTGTAAGTCAAGGTCCCGGCACTGATTCAGATAATGATGGAGTATCAGACGATGAAGATGCTTACCCTAATGACAGTAGCAAAGCATTCCAAATTTACTCTCCTAGCGCAAGCGGTACGTCGACTCTTGCCTTTGAAGATTTATGGCCATCCACTGGAGACTATGATTTCAATGATTTGTCGTTTAGCTATAGGTCGCTTGTCATTACTAATGCTGAAAATAATGCTGTACAAGTTGATTTTGTGTGCAATGTCAATACAAATTTTGCAGGATATACAAATGCTATTGGAATCGAATTAGAGGGAGTTACTCCTGCTCAAATTCAAAGTGTATCTGGTGCTAAAATCACTGAAAATTATCTGACTTTTAATGGCAACGGAACAGAGGCTAATCAAGATAATGCGGTCATTATTTTTACAGATAATGCTGATAATTTTTTACATGAAACAACAGTGAGCATCGTCTTTACGACTCCAATAAGCACCAATGCACTGGGAGCCGCTCCATTTAATCCTTTCATAATTGCGAATAAAGACCGAGGTAAAGAAATTCACTTACCAAACCACAACAAAACAAATTTGGGTGATTCTGGAACTTATATTACTCAGACAGGTTTTCCATGGGGTCTGAGTATCATAAATGATAATTTTAAAGTTCCTAAGGAAGGAATTAATATTTTAAATGCGTATAATCATTTCTCAAATTGGGCAATATCTGGAGGAACAGAATATATTGATTGGCACAGTAACACAAATCCTGGTTACCGAAATGACAATATGCTTGAAGACTAATATTCTCGTTGTAAAATCGAATCAATGAATCATTGAACAATAAGTCCCAATTTATCTGTATTTGCAACAGTAAACTTAATTTCTATTTATAAGTTGATTATCTCAAAAACGCAAATTACAGAGGGCACAATTCATAGAATTTGATAGAGATAAAGCCAGTCTACAATCGACTCATCCGAGGATATAATCATTTCACCGATGGAAACATTTTAGTAAAAGATATTACAGAAAATAAGTGAATGTATTAATTAATTTTAAACTTGTTTCAATTTAATTAATACTGTTATGCGTTTTGTTATTAGTTTAATCATTACTGTTTTTTTCCTCTCTTGTACATATGATAACAAAGAACCTGTGGCTTCACAAGATACTACCGCAGGGGTTTTTCTGGATGTTCCAGAAGATTTTGATTTTAGCACCCACCGTCAGGTAACTATTGAAATATGGGACAGTGATCCCAGTATCAGATACGATATTTTTAATATACCTGATGCACCTGAATACAAAGGGATTGAAACTTTCGAAAACCAAGCTGGTGAGGTGGTAACAGAGGAGGTCTATCACAATAATGTGATGGAGCGACACATTTCATCTGGGGTACCTCATAACGGAGTATTAAAACTAACTACTACCATACCTAAATACATCAATAATGTTTATTTAAGAAGAAAAGACCGTTATGTGATGACTGGTGAAACTGTGCCCATACTGAACAATAAAGTTATCTATAACCACCAAAATAATTTCAACGGGAATGAACAAACAAACCGCACTCCTGGTGAGATATTAGACTTTTTGTTCTGTGTCAACGGTTCTGGTGAGTTATTTAAGGTGGATCCTCTAAATGGTGATCTCACGTACCTTTCTGCCATGCCAGATGGCAGCTACACAGCTGGTATCGATCAAGTTAATGGGTATTTGTATTCTATTGGTCGTTCATCACCGAATCCAATCATGAAGTATTCAATAGTTGATAATACTTGGGAAATAATCAATTATTTGGGTATGGGTGGTCCAAGACTTGATTATAATAAATTCGATAATTTGCTTTATTTTTCCAGATCTAATAAACTTTACACCATAGATCCTGCTACAGGTACGGTCCTCGACCAATGGAACATTGAAGGGCTTCATAGTTTAGTTGGAGGAGATCTGGTTTTCGCAGAGGATCAAACATTATTCATGTGTACTTTCTCCGGACTTTATCGTCTTGAGCTCGATAGTAATGATGTGTACCAAAGTACACGTATTAGTGCCGATAATCTTCCTTTTAATCCAACTTCAATGACCTTTGATTCTGATCAAAACCTTTGGCTAGCCAATAATGCTGCGAGCTCTGATTTAATTATTATGGATACAGTTACTGGAGGATGGCAATATACTTGGGGAATAAATGCTGGCAACGGAACTGATTTTGGACGAACAATCAATGACCTCACCACCTTAAGGGTTGTCAATGAAAATTATGTAGATCTAGATACCGATGGTGATGGAATTCTCGATAAAGATGATGCCAAACCAAGTGATCCAGAAATTGCATTTGAAACGTTTACACCGAGCCAGTTTGGAGAAGGTACTGTTGCTTTTGAGGATCTATGGCCTTCTTTTGGTGATTATGATTTCAATGATGTCGCGTTAAATTACAGAAATATCGTCTACACAAATTCACAAAATTTAGCAGTAAAAATGGAATTCAACTGCACGATTAAGTCACATATTTCAGGCTATGTAAATGGTGTTGCCTTTGAATTAGACGGTTTGACACCCAATCAGATTGAAAGTATTACCAATCAACATTTTTTTGAGTCTTATGTCACCTTAAACGCCAATGGAACTGAAGCAAATCAAGACAACGCCGTTATTTTCATTACAGACAATGCACATCAAATGCCCGATGACATAACCGTCACTGTTGAATTTACCACACCCTTAGATCCTAACACTATTGGTTCTGCTCCTTTCAATCCATTTATTGTAGCCAATCGAAATCGAGATGTAGAAATTCATTTACCCAATAAAGATGTGACGTCTCTGGGAACAGTTGGTCTTGACATATCAGGAGTAAATAGGGATCCAGACGGAAATTATATTGCCAGTAATGGCTATCCATGGGCAATTAGTTTAGTTCATGATTTTAAGGTGCCAAAAGAAAGCGTAGAAATAACAACTGCCTATAATTTCTTTGCCAATTGGGCTACATCTGGTGGGGTTGAAAGCTTGGATTGGTACAAGGATAATCCGGGTAATAGAAACGATGAAAAATTACAAGATTAGCTTTACAAATTGTGTTAAATGATGAAATTGAATACAACAACTATATCAATAGAATGTTTAGATTATTTAAATAATCGGTTTTTTAGATATCGCTAACATTTTTCAAACCGCTTAGTGTTTAGCATTGAATTTTTCTCTATTTACTGATGCTTTGTAACAAAAAAAGAAACTCAAAAAACAAGTAGTAGTAATTTGATTAAACTATTCCAAAATACTTGATGAGTCCTATTACCTCACTAGAGTATTTTGGAATAGTTTTTTGTTTTTTAGGACAAATCTTATTATGTTTCCTATCTGTTAAAATGTATTAGCGAACAGGGAATACCTACTATTCAGAAATCGATATAGAAAAATAATAATAAAAAAACTATAAAACGGTATGTAAGATACAGTCTTATTCAACGATTTTGCATTAATATATAGCTTTTGTTGTATCAATTATAGTTCAAAACTTTGAAATACGATATCATTTATTGAGAAGGATGAACCCGTTTCAAAATACAGTATAATGGATGAAATCATAAACAAGTTAGCAACCAAATAACGTTCTGCTGAAACTTGTAAGTCTTTATTGTGCCATTTTGTGAACTTTTAAGGGTTATACAAAATCTTCAAATCATTCTTTAAAGATTTAATAAACTCTCCAAACTTAGTATACATAATTCAGTCCACTTTTAGTTGAAAATTTACAATACCCTTTCCATCGTCTTTAAAATGAATAGATGAACGGTGCTATTGGGTAAACAGAACTGCTGTATTATTAGTTGTTAGTATGGATAAAAAACTTAAGGCTAAATTCGTCATCTTCTAAAATTAGCTTCTCATTACTCCTAATTTATGCTAGATATTCATTTTATAACAAAAGAAGTTATTCGATGTAAATAATATAACTAAATGACATGATAAAAAGAAGAATTACTGTTTCACCTTCCTCTTTTTACGGTATTACAGTACCTTAAAAATCAAGTGCTTTAGTATTTTAGCATTGTCTGTTTATAGTTACTTCGGTAATAAATATCGGAAGATATTAAATTCGAAATTCCTAATAAAAGAGCTTCAAATTTGAAGCTCTTTTTCCATTTTAATAAGATCATAAAAAGAAAAGGCGCTAACAACAATAAGCACCTTTTCAACGGGGTTAGATTTTATTTGCAATTATCCTTTATAGACATAAATATCTACCCTTCTATCTATCAATGTTTCTCTTGAATGACAATCTTCTTCGGGGCAATGCATTTGCAATGCATCTTCTCCTTTAGATACGACTTCTATTTCTATCGTCTCGACACCTAATGACTGTAATAATTCTTTTACTGCATTTGCTCTATTCATTCCTAATTCATAATTGAAACTACTAGATCCGTAAAAATCTGCATGTCCTACTAATCGTATTCTAGGATTCTTTCCTTCTAATTGTCGCGCTAAACGATGCAATAAATTAGTAGAGTATCTGGTAATTTGGTATTCCTTAAAAGGGAAATGGACACTCCTTATCTTTTCATAATTGTTGATATCACCTATTCTAGTTGTTTCAGCTTCAGCTTCAACTATAGCATTAATCGTTTCTAAAGATTCTGTTGTACCTATAGCATAAGCAATATAACTATCAGGAGTAATCATTTCAGTAGTACTAATTGACCCCCCCATTAATGCGCTCGGATTTTCAGTATAGATCACTTTTGAGCTTGTGGTATCCAGCACGTTTCTATCTACCTGACTTGGAATAACAGTCCACTGAGATCCATCGAATCCTAGTATACTGACTTTAGAAAGATCGCCACCTGTAATGGTTGTCATGTTCGCTCCTTGATCCCAGGTTAAGGTAACATGTGTCGGATTTTGTCCTTGAATCACCCAATACTCAGAAGAATTCAATAATTGCGGTCTGTTTGAATCCACTACATCAAAACTTGAGTCGTTTGTAAAATAAGCTGCTGTAGCAGCTTTAGGATTACTTAATGAGACTGGTTTATAGCGACCATCACTTCCTACAGGAAATGTAAATGGTGTTAAATGATGACTGGTTACAAAACCATCGACATGGGATAAATCTGAAGCGTTTTCCCATGAGCCATCTTTAGGAAATACCACTCGTGCATCAGCTCCTTTAGATTTTGCGGTTGATAATATTCCTTGTTCTATTCCAAAAACTTTGTGTTGATGAACGGCAATCCCATCCCCAGTATCGATATCATGTACATGTAAATTCTTTACAGAAATCACATTTTGACCTAATAAGGACAGCGGTAGAAGCAAAGCCACTATTTGTAATATTCTTATCATAACTACTGACTTTGTATTGATTACTTTCCTCCTCCTGGTGTAGCTGATGGAGTTCCAC
>JABSPN010000138.1 GCA_013214425.1 Flavobacteriaceae bacterium
ACAACATCCAGAATAAGTTCGATCTAAAGAACTGAGGTTTGGCGATCTTGATCAGATTCGGATTGGAATTGATATAGCTAAACTGGTTCTTTCCAGTCACCGTTTGTTTGTTCGCTCCTAAATTACTTGAGGTAACCGTTTCGTTATTTGGACTCGTATTGGTTGGTCCTACAATCACATCTACCAATTGTTCTAAAGAACGCAGGGTTTTATATTCCTCATCTTCTAAATCGAAATATGAGAATTCAATCGCTGGGATCGGATATTTTCCTTTGAATCCGGGAACAATGGTGTAGTTGTCACTTACCTTTCCAGACATTCCAGAACTGTTCACAGAAACCTGTTCTTTACGTTCTGGCTCGTATACTTCTAAAGCACTTGGTGTCGTAAGTTTTGGTAAGCTTAATAATTTTAAGTTTCCTTTACCTCTTATTTCTACTTTTGCTTGTAGCGATTCACCTGCTCTTAAGCTCTTTTTAGTCGTGATCACATCAAAGTCGAACGATCCAACTGCTCCAGTGAATCCTGCTGGTTTTCCAGATTCTGGTAAGGGCTTTACATTAACTGTTCTTTTGGCTGAGGTTACAGGAATATTGGCTTTTTCATATTCTCTTCCGAAGAGTGTAAAACGACTGGTCGCAATACTGGCAATGACTTCGGCAGACATCGGTTCGATATATAATTTTCCTGTTTTCTGCGGATATAATACTGTTTTCTTCAGGACAAAATAATTGTAATTCTGTCCTCTGAAAGTGCCTCGTTGCGGACGCGCATTCCCCAATTTGATCTCCTGATTCCAGAAATCTTTATACTTCGGAAAGTTATAATTAGCGAGGTTCGTTACATTAACATCTTTAAAATACAAGATATAGGTCACGGTGATTGCCTCGTTGTAATATGGATTCGAATTTGATAATTCGGCGACTAAGTGAATATTCTCACTTGCCATAGATTCGGCTTCACTTTTTGGTTTTTCAACCGCATCAGTAACCTTAATTTTTACCGGAATGGTTTTATAACTATTCCCGTCTATTTCTACGGAAGCATTTTTAATCGTGATCTGCCCTTTTCTTACAGGAGCTAACGTATAGGTATAGGTTTTAGAAAAAGTAGATTTTCCGTTTACCCAGGATCTGTTGATCGACTGACTTGGTCCACTTACTATATTGAAACCTGCAAAGGTAGGAGGGGTGAAATTATCACCATCCTGATTCATTACAAATTCTACTCTAAGGCGTTCGTTCACACCCAAAGTTCTTTTACTTACTCGCGTTTCAAAAGAAACTTGGGCAAAGATTAAATTACTTAGGAATAAGTATAAAAACAGTATGTAATGTTGCTTCTTCATTTGCGTGGTGAAAATTACCAATCTTTTTCGTTTTCTAAAAGCACTCCCTTTTGCTTATTCATTTTATTCTGAACTTTCTTCTCCTCATTGCTCATTTGATTCAATAAACGCTGAGCTTGTTGAGGAGATAATTGTCCAGGTTGTGGCTTAGGCTGCTGCTTTTGATCTTTATTACCTTCTCCATCTTTTGGTTTGTCTTTTGGCTTATCGCCTTTATCTTTCTTCTGATCTTTATCTTTTTTGTCGTCTTTTCCGTCCTTGTCATTATCCTTTTCGCCGCTATCTTTCTCTTTGTCGCTATCTCCTTCATCTTCTTGCTTATCCTTCTTGTCGTTCTTGTTCTCGTTTTTGTCTTTGTTCTTATTCTTGTTGTCTTTGTCGTCACTGTCTTTGTTGTTTTCTTCTTCTAACAGCTTTTTAGCCAAAGCAAAATTATAACGTGTTTCATCGTCAGTTGGATTATTTCTCAACGCATTTTTGTAGGCTTCAACAGCAGCTCTATAGTCCTTTTTCTGCATGTAACTATTCCCAATATTATGGAAAGCCTTGTGTTTGTCGGCTTTACTATTAGCGACTTCATGAGCTTGTTTGTAGCGGCTAATCGCATTATCGGTTTTTTTATGCTTGTAATAGGCATTTCCAAGATTGTACTTGGCAGTGGCACTTGTAGCATTTTTACCAATCGCTTCTCGATATTCTGCTTCGGCATTGACAAACTCATCGTTCTTAAGTTCTTCATTACCGTTGTAGATATGAACCACCTCGTTCTGTTCTTTTTCTAGCTCTTTTTTGTTATCCTGAGCGACAACCGAACCGGTGATAATGAAAGCCAATATGTAGCAATACTTCTTCATAACGCTCTTATTTTTCGTTAAACAAATTCAGTTTTTGTAGCCAGCCTGTCTTTCTTTCTAAGAAGAAAATATCTAAGAAAAGAAAGAAAAATGCAAAGCCTAAAAACCATTGAAACTGATGATTAAATTCTGTGTATTGTTTTGACTCAAACTCTTTTTTATCCATACCTTTTAAAGTCTCGTTGATCTTATCAATTACAAGTTTGGTATTGGAGCCATCGATATAGATTCCGTCTGTTTCTTCTGCGATTTCTTTTAAGATTTCGTCGTTGAGTTTCGTGATAACCGTTTCCCCGTCTCGATCTTTTTTATAGCTATCAACTACGCCATTAATTTTTAATGGTATCGGTCCACCTTCAGGTTTACCAACACCAATCGTGAAAATTTTAATCCCTTCCTCATGAGCAGCTTCCGCAGCACTTATTGCATTTTCACTATGATCTTCACCATCAGAAATAATGAATAAAATACGATTGGTCTGTTCCTCATCATTAAAATAAGTTTTGGCCAGATTAATCGCATCGTCAATCGCCGTTCCTTGAGAGGAAAGCATATTGGTGTTCATGTTCTGAAGGAACATTTTCGCGGCAGCATAATCGGTAGTAATTGGCAATTGCGGATAGGCTTTTCCAGCGTAAGCAATAATTCCAATACGATCACTAACCAAACTATTAATGATCTGCGTCGTCAACTGCTTTGACTTTTGAATTCTGTTAGGAGCAATGTCTTCTGCCAACATACTTTTTGAGACATCAATGGCAAACACCATATCCACTCCTTCACGTTTTACGGTTGCCATACGTGTTCCAAATTTAGGATTCACCAAAGCAATAGCAAAACAAGTAATCGCCAACGACCATAAAACCAATTTTAGTACACCTTTAAAAACGGAGGTGTTCGGACTTAAGCGTTTCATTAATTCTACATCGGCGAATCGCTTCTGAGTTCTTTTCTTCCAGAATTGAACCAAAATAAAAAGCACAACAACCGCTGGGATAATCAGCAGTACCATGAAATATGATTTTTCTTCTAATTCAAACATGGTTAAATAAAACTTCTATATACAGTAAAACGCAAGAGTAATTCCACTAGGAAAAGTCCTAATGCGATGAGTACTAATGGTCTAAAATTTTCTTCGTAATTATAATACTTAAATTCTTCGATTTCAGTCTTCTCCAGCTTGTTAATTTCTTCATAAATTTCCTGGAGCTTTTTGTTGTTAGTGGCTCTAAAATATTTACCACCTGTTTTTTTAGCAATTTCTTTTAACAGTTTTTCATCAATCTTTACTTTCTTTCTATCGAAAATAAAGTTTCCTCTTCCGTCTATTGCCACAGGTGTTTGTGCCATTCCGTTTGTTCCTAAACCAATAGTATAGGTTTTAATATCATATTGAAGTGCTAATTCACTGGCTAAATTCGGATCTATTGATCCTGAATTGTTCACTCCGTCTGTTAACAGGATAATGACCTTACTTTTGGCTTTACTATCTTTTAATCGGTTTACTGAAGTGGCTAAACCAGATCCTATGGCTGTTCCATCAGTAATTCTAGAATCATAACTCACTTCACTTAACGAACCGACTACGATAGCTTTGTCACTGGTGATAGGAGTTTTGGTGTAACTTTCTCCAGCATACAGTACCAATCCGATTCTGTCATTGGGTCTTCCTTTAATGAATTCCCCCGCTACTTTCTTTAAAGCTCTTAGTCTATTAGGTCTTAAATCTCTGGCCAACATACTTGAGGAAATATCAATCGCCATGACGATATCAATTCCTTTATTGATTTTAGTCTTAGTCGACACATTTTCTCGTTGCGGTCTGGCTAAAGCTAAAATGACAAACGACAGAGCAGCCATTCTCAATAACAGCAAAAGCGGTCTAAGTTTAGACAGTAAGCTTGTGTCTTTAAACGCTTCGGTGCTACTCATTTTAAGGGTAGCCGTTTGATTCTTCCTTTTCCATATATACCAACCAATGGCTAATGGTGCGAATAGGAATAGCCAGAAAAACTCTTTATTTAAAAACTCAATTCCTTCAAACATTATTCCTCAACTTTTTTAAGTTCTACTGACTCTAAGATCTTCTTGACGATCTCTTCAGCATAGCGATCATCTTCCTGATAGACTACTATGATTTGTTGAATCGCTTTTTTCTGACTGAAGGTCACAATCTCATATCTGTTCTTAATCATTTTTCCTTTTTCGGTTGCAATATTAAATGAACCAAAGGCTTTCATTCCTTCAAAACCAGAAACATTTTCGTAACGCTCTTGTTTTACTAACAGGTTGGTTGCACCTTTACTTTCAAGAGACTTTAACGTGTTTTCATTAACCAGTTCTAAATCGATTTTTTGTACCTCTTCCTCTTCATCAGATTCTTCTTCGGTTAGGGTTTCGATTGGATTTGTTTTTAGACGTACAACGCCAACTTCAATATAGAACTGTCCGCCATTCAAACTTCCATGCGCAAAGTGTTCTTCAGGAGCATTCGGATTTTGAACGTCCATTCTCTTTAACACCTTTGGAGTGGTCACTACGATGGCTGGAGTTCCGTATTCACTTGTAATCCATGTTCCTTCCAACAGTTTTTTTGTAGGGTGACCAATAACGTTGTCTTTTACTTCAGTAAATCCTGTCATATAGATATACACTCCTGAAGTAATAAGTAGCGCTCCGAAGAAAGAAAGCGAAGCATAAATAATTTTTCTTTTCTTCTTTTTCTTTTCTTGCTCTAAACGGTATTGCTCGTTGCGTAATAATTCTTCTTCTGTTGGTTCTGGTAAAGCTTGTTTGGTTTCATTAATCACGTTCTCAATCGTAGAACGATCTACTCTTGCTGTTCCAGCGTCGGGCTTCGATTTTGCAAATTTAACCAAATCGGCAGTTTGTAATACTTTTCTCAGCTCGGTAATGATTTCCAAAGAAATAGGTAATTCTCCAGAATCCCTTAATAATTCTAACTTGGTGATAATCTCATCTGAAGTATTTTCAAGAGCATTGTCGTAAACTTCTTCTTCAAAATATCCTTTTAGAACATCGGTAAGTTGTGAATAGTATTTTTTGTATTCATCCTTTTCAAGGAGGGATGAATTTTCCAATACTTTTAAGTTTTCTAAAGCCTCTTCAAACGGAGGTAATTTTATTTTCTCTTCTTTTTCTTTTTTAGTTTTCCTGAAGAAAATAAAGTAGATGACTAGACCTACTATAATTAACCCTAGAATAATAAGGATAAGTAATAGGTTTAGCGGTTTTTTAGGCTTTTCTACTTCTATGATGGGTTTAATATCATAGAGTTTCTGCTTTGTAGTATCTACAAGTACATTGTTGATGCGTACTTCTAATGAATCGGTAAAAACGCCTTTTCCGTTGATTAGTAATTTTTGCTGTGGAATGCTGTATACTCCAGAATCAAATTGTGTAATTCCGTACTTTTTGATTAGTTTCATTTTGGCCTTTGCAAAAGAAGTATCGACTTTATAGGATTCGATTACTTCCATTCTTCCCATGATATTTACTTCAGGAAAAATAACAACGCTAGTGGTATCGACAGTTACATTGACGATGTATTGTACTTCCTCTCCAATTTTTACTGAAGGAGCATCTACAGTGGTTTGAACTTCTTGCGCCTGAATGGAATTAACAGCAAGCAATAGCATGATCCCAATCCATAAGAATTTGGATGACAATTGCACTAGTATATGTGTTAAATTGTTCATGAAGATTATGCTCTGTTTTTGAAGTATCCTAATAATTTTTTTACGTAAGACTCGTCGACTCTGGTACTCAACACACCCGATCCACTTTTCTTGAACATCTCTTCGAAGTAACCTGCCTTTTCATGATGAAATCTGGTATAATTTCTTCGAACTGATTTTGATGATGTGTTAATCGTTTTAATCGCTCCAGATTCCTGATCCTGCATTTGAACCATTCCTAGGTTAGGAATCGTCATTTCTCTTTCATCATAAATTCTAATTCCGGTAACGTCGTGTTTTTTACTGACGATTTTAAGCGTATGCTCGTATTCGTCAGCAATAAAATCTGAAAGCATAAAAACAATGGCTTTCTTTTTCATCACACTCGATAAAAATTTAAGAGCTTCAGAAATATTGGTTTGTCGACTCTTTGGCTCGAATTCAATTAATTCTCTAATAATTCTCAGTACATGAGACTTTCCTTTTTTAGGCGGGATGAATAATTCGATTTCATCTGAAAAAAGAATCAATCCGATTTTATCATTATTCTGCAGGGCTGAAAACGCCAGTGTTGCAGAAATTTCAGTTGCGATTTCGTTTTTAAACTGTTTTTTTGTTCCGAAGAGTTTAGAACCCGATACATCGACCATTAACATCATGGTGAGTTCACGTTCTTCTTCAAAAACTTTTATGTAAGGTTCGTTATAACGTGCCGTTACATTCCAGTCGATGGCACGTACATCATCCCCGTATTGATACTGACGAACTTCAGAAAAAGTCATCCCCCTTCCTTTGAAGGTAGAATGGTATTCACCACCAAAAATATGATCACTTAGACGACGTGTCTTGATCTCAATTTTCCGAACTTTTTTGAGTAATTCTTTAGTATCCACTTAATGATTTACGATTTACGATTGTTGATTTACGGGTTTAGAAAAACCCTAATTCCAAAATCTGAATTCCAAAATTGATTTATGGCACTTCGATTTTGTTGACAATCTTATTGATGATTTGCTCTGAGCTGATATTTTCTGCTTCTGCTTCATAGGTGATTCCGATGCGATGTCTTAATACGTCTGTTACAACTTCTCTAACATCTTCAGGAATAACATAACCTCTTCTTTTTATAAAGGCATAGCATTTTGCAGCTGTTGCTAAATTGATGCTACCACGAGGAGAGGATCCAAAACTAATTAATGGTTTTAAATCGGCTAAACCATATTTTTCTGGATAACGAGTGGCAAATATGATATCAAGGATATATTTTTCAATTTTCTCATCCATATAGATTTCTCTAACTGATGCTTGCGCTTTTAAAATTTGCTCTAAAGAAACGACAGGGTTTACTTCTTGAAAACTACCTTTTAAATTTTGTCTGATAATGAGTTGCTCTTCTTCGATTCTTGGATAATCGATTACCGTTTTTAACATAAAACGGTCAACTTGAGCTTCTGGTAACGGATACGTACCTTCTTGTTCAACAGGATTTTGAGTAGCCATTACCAAGAATGGTTTGTCTAAAATAAAAGTTTCATCACCAATAGTAACTTGCTTTTCCTGCATCGCTTCTAGTAAAGCTGATTGCACTTTTGCTGGCGCCCTGTTAATCTCATCTGCTAAAACGAAGTTGGCGAAGATTGGACCTTTCTTGATAGAAAAATCATTGTCTTTCATGTTGTAAATCATAGTACCTACAACATCGGCAGGTAACAGGTCTGGGGTGAACTGTATTCTACTGAAACTTCCC
>JABSPN010000139.1 GCA_013214425.1 Flavobacteriaceae bacterium
GTACATTACTCTCTTGAATCAGCTTGGTATCAAGACAGAATCTTTTGCCAATGCCAGCCGAAGCATGGAGATTAATTCATGAAGTGGTTAAGTTTTCTACTATTCCTGCCAATGCTTGTCTCAGCCGCTGAGCCGATTCCCAAAGCAGCCCAAGCTTTTCTCAGTCACTACTGTACCGATTGTCACGATGAAGACATGTACGAGGGCGAATTGAACCTGGAAAATCCTTCAATGGACTCGTCAAATGACGGCCATCCTGTTCCAGAATTGAATTTATGTTCTGATTCAAAAAGTGGAGTAGCACAAGCTTTACAACTATAGGTTCCCTTTTCATAAAATTTATCGTATTCTCCAGTAAAGGCCCTTTCTGTTCCTTTTTCCCTCAAGACATAATATTCTATCTCGTCAAGCTGTTGTTTCCATTCAGCTTCAGTCTTAACAATTGCATATTCTTTCTTTTCATCAGACTGTGCGTTTGTATTGCAACTTAAAAGCAATACAAAAACACCTATTATACTTAAAATCTTTTTCATGACATTTAATTTAAAAATGCGATTGTTGTATCAATCACTTCTTTGTTTCCTAATATTTTTCGATGACCTAAATCTTCTGTGAAATAAGTCGAACAATTTTGTAATTCTTTACAAATCGCTACAGCAGATTCAAAAGGAATTTCCTCATCGTCTTTATCATGTATCACTAATACTGGAATAGTGACATCTTTAGCAGCCATATAACTGGAGTAGTTTTCAATGTTCTCATCAAAAATATCATCAAAACCTTGCTTCATGATCATCGAAACTTCCTGTTTTAACTCTAAGTTTTTTATAAATATATCACAAATATCAGTAATACTATTACCGGCGCCAATTGTCACCAGTTTTTTTATTTTCAATCCCTGCTTTACAGCATTCAAAAGCGAAATACCCCCCAGAGAATGCCCAATAGCATATTCAAACGGACCATAGGCATTATTTATGGCATGAATACTACTAATAAACTCACTCATCATGGTAGTTTTTCCTTTTGACTTTCCATGAGCAGGGGCGTCAAAACTAATTGTCTGATAGCCTTTAGCTAATAATTCATCAGCTATTTTGATTAATTGTGTTCCTCTTCCTGACCATCCATGAACTAACAAAACTCTTTTTGTACCTGAACCATAAGTGTAGGTAACGATTTCCTTATCAATATTTTCAACATGTAAACATGATTTGTAGGCAGCTTCTAACATGGGTAGTTCTCTATTTGGAACTGGAAATTTTACAGGAGTGATAAAAAGCTTTGAAGCAAAGTTTGCAGCCCATTTTTTTGAAAATAATTGTAAAAACCTACCTGCATATATAATAGCTTTCGGTATTTTAATTACAGTGCTTTTTTGCTCCTTGTTATTGTTTGGGTTCATTTTTTGGTCATAAACATAATATTAATGCAAATCTCAGTTATTATAGTTAAGTATTTTATAATTTTATCATAAAATTAAAACTAAATTTAAATGAATCCGAAGAAAATTTTACTAACGTTTTTGGTATTACTGATAATTATGTCATGTAAAACAAATCCATTTACTGGAAAACAGACACTGAATTTTGTATCTAATGATAAGTTATTCCCGATGTCTTTTTCTCAATATAATCAAGTATTATCAGAAAGTAAAGTGATTACAGGAACCAAAGATGCAGAAATGATTACTCGAGTGGGTGAGCGAATTAAAAATGCTGCTGAAAGATATTTAAATGCGAATGGGCATGAGGGATACTTAAATGCATATGAGTGGGAATACAAATTAATTGATAGCGACCAGATAAATGCCTGGGCAATGCCAGGAGGAAAAATTGCTTTTTATACGGGGATTTTACCCATTGCTAAAAATGAAGCAGGAGTTGCAGCAATTATGGGGCATGAAGTTGCTCACGCATTAGCCAATCACGGAGCACAAAGAATGAGTGCTGCTCAGGTACAGCAAATTGGAGCTTTAGCAGGTAATATTGCTATTGGAGATGAAAAATCAAGAAATGCATTTAATCAGTACTATGGAGTAGGAACTACCGTAGGAGGAATGTTACCGTTTAGCAGAAGTCATGAAACAGAAGCCGATCAAATAGGGATCTATTTAATGGCGATTGCTGGTTATAATCCAGATGAAGCAGCTGAATTATGGCAAAGAATGAAGGAAAAGAGTGGAGGTCAGGCACCACCAGAAATCTTAAGTACACACCCATCTAATGATTCCAGAATTGCAAATTTGACAGCATTAGCAACTCAGGCTAGAGCAGAAGCTGCAAAATTTGGTGTAACTCAGTTTAGAAACTAGATTAATCAAAATATTATGAGTATTTTCGAAGCTGTTCATGAAAATGAGCAGCTTTTTTATTAATCAACTTTAACTAATGAAACGAACATGAATTTTCATCATTCACAATTCACACAATGGTATGATTAAAATTCTCGTGAGTTCCTGAATGTGTAAAAATTTTTAGTTTATTTATTTTCAGGAAGCTACAAAATTTCAAACAGATGAAAACACAACTCAAAAAAGGAGATAAAAAACTATTAAATGCCTGGGCGTTTTATGATTGGGCTAATTCTGTATATAGTTTAACAATAGTTTCAGCAGTATTCCCTCTCTTTATCGGAGCCTATTTAGAAACGAAAAATATCACAAAATTAAATGCTTTCGGATTTGAGTTAACGCATACCGCATTGATAACATATTTGACAGCATTTGGATTTTTAATTGTTGCATTCATTTCACCAATTCTATCAGGTATAGCCGATTATGTAGGGAATAAAAAGTCTTTTTTGAGATTCTTTTGCTATATGGGCTCTTTTGCCTGTATGGGATTATACTTCTTTAGGATAGACTATATACATGTCAGTCTGTTGTGCTATTTAATTGCATTAGTTGGTTTTTGGGCCAGTTTAGTATTTTACAATTCTTACTTACCAGATGTGGCATATAAAGAACAACAAGATGCGGTAAGTGCTAAAGGTTTTTCATTGGGATATGTAGGAAGTGTAATTTTGTTAATCATCAACCTAGCGTTGATTTTGTCTACTCCAGATAAAAATAAACTATTTATGATGAGAATATCATTTGTGATGGTTGGACTTTGGTGGTTTGGTTTTAGTCATTATACCTATGCCTATTTACCTGCCATTAAAAGTAGGCATAAAGTGACTAAGGAAATCGTGTTTAGTGGTTTTAAGGAGTTAAAGAAAGTATGGCGTGAATTGACCAATCAATTGAGATTGAAACGATATTTAGCAGCATTTTTTATTTATAGCATGGCAGTGCAAACAGTGATGTTAGTCGCTGCCTATTTTGGAGAGCAAGAGATAAAATGGGAAGAAAGTGGTATTGATAAAACCATGGGGTTAATTATTAGTATTTTGTTGATCCAGTTAATCGCAGTTTTAGGAGCTTTTTTAACGTCAAAGTCCTCAAGTAAATATGGAAACATCAAAACATTAATAGGAATTAATATCATATGGATTGGTATATGTATTTATGCCTATTTCGTAATAGATGCGATACAATTCTTTATTGCAGCTGGAGTAGTTGGGTTAATCATGGGCGGGATTCAATCCTTATCAAGATCAACCTATTCTAAGTTTTTGCCTGAAACAGAAGACACCACATCGTATTTTAGTTTCTATGACGTAGCCGAGAAAATAGGCATCGTGATTGGTATGGGAATTTTCGCTTCTGTTGAAGTGATTACAGGTTCCATGAGAAGCTCGATTTTATTTTTAATCTTGTTTTTCGTGATCGGGCTCATATTACTTTTTAGAGTTCCTAAGGAAATTGAATAATTTTGATTATGTTTGTGAAACACTTAAAATTTGAACGATGAGCAAGAAAATCTTTTTAGTTTTAATACTAACTTTAATTGGATTATTTATTTCCTGTGAAAATGAACCATTAGATCCTGGAGTTTTAGATTCTTCAAATAATGGAGGAAATCCAACTTGCCAGAGTTGTGAATTATCTGGTGTTGCAGTTGAAGTGTGTGAAGGAACAAACGGAAATGCATTTGTTAGTGGCGTAGATTCAGGAATTTTGTACACAACTTACATTGATGCATTTCTTGCTACAGGAGGAACTTGTCAACCAAGTACAGGAGATGGAAACGGTGGAGGTAGTGGAACCAATTCGTTTTTCTGCAAAATCGATGGTCTTGAATTTAATCCTAGTTTGATTCAAGGACTACAAGTTTCCGTTGGGGGTAATACTACCTTAAACATTGTGGGAACTATTTTATCGACAAACGAAAGTATAGGTTTTTCATTTCCTACAACTATTGTTGAAGGAGACTACACACTTGACAGTGTTCCTACAGCGGGGTCTATTACCGCGCAATATAACAATCCTGCAGAAAATATTATTGGTCATGTGGGGAACGGATCAATTACTATCACTTTGCATGATACCGGAAACAATCGAATTACAGGTAACTTTGCTTTTATAGCAGAACCCTTCATTAATCCTGGTGATCCTACTTTTACTATCACAGAAGGTTCATTTGATATTTTTTATTAAATATTTATATCTTACAACATATATAATCCAGCTCAAACGAGCTGGTTTTTTTATGGCATAAGAATTGACTAGTAGTAATAGCACTGTAAAACATTTTGACGATAAAGTCAAGATAGTAAAGGTTTTACAACAAATATAGCACTCAAATGAATTAACTGTTTTGTTCAGGATAATGACAAAATGGCAAGAGAAATAAAACTATGTCGAAATCGAATTTTTTAAATATTGACAGTTTGGCACTGCAAGGCCTAGACGAGGATGCCGAATTAATACCCTTAATGACTCCTGAGGATGAAGAAGAGATTAATAAGGAACAAGTACCCGAATCATTACCCATCTTATCCTTAAAAAATACAGTATTATTCCCTGGTGTTGTAATTCCGATTACTGCTAGTAGAGATACTTCAATTAAATTGATTAATGATGCAAACAATGGAAGTAAGGTTATTGGAGTTGTAGCACAAAAAGATAGGAATACAGAAAAGCCTACTGGGGATGATATCCATCAATACGGTACTGTTGCAAGAATTATTCGTTTATTGAAAATGCCAGATGGAAATACTACGGTTATCATTCAGGGAAAAAAACGTTTCAAAATAGATGAAATTACTCAACAAGAACCTTATATAAGAGCTAATGTTTCAGAAATGCCAGAAGTGCGTCCAGACAAGAATGACGAGGAGTTTAAGGCAGTTATTGATTCCATTAAGGACATGGCGATGCAGATTATTAGTGATAGTCCCAATATTCCTTCCGAAGCAACATTTGCGATAAAAAACATTGAAAGTGATTCATTCCTGATCAATTTTGTTTCTTCCAATATGAACTTATCGGTCGGAGAAAAGCAAAAGTTATTAGAGAATCCAAATCTTCTAGAAAGAGCATTAGACACCTTGAAATATATGAATGTCGAAATGCAAAAACTGGAACTTAAAAATGACATTCAATCAAAAGTTCGCAATGATTTAGATCAGCAACAACGTGAATATTTCTTACATCAACAGATGAAAACCATTCAAGAAGAATTGGGTGGAGTGTCTGCCGATGATGAAATAGAGGAAATGCGCTTGAAGTCCAAATCTAAGAAATGGAATAAGGAAGTTAAAAAACATTTTGATAAAGAATTATCGAAGTTACAACGTATGAATCCTCAGGTGGCCGAATACTCTATACAACGCAACTACCTTGAGCTATTCTTAGATCTTCCATGGAATGAATTCACCAATGATAAGTTTGATTTAAAAAGAGCTCAGAAAATTTTAGACAAGGATCATTTCGGATTAGAAGACGTAAAAAGACGTATTATAGAATACCTAGCTGTATTGAAACTTCGTCAGGACATGAAGTCTCCAATTTTATGTTTATATGGGCCTCCAGGTGTTGGAAAAACTTCATTAGGAAAATCTATTGCTGAAGCTTTAGGTCGACAATATGTGCGTGTTTCGTTAGGCGGATTACGAGATGAAGCTGAAATACGCGGACACAGAAAAACCTACATTGGAGCGATGCCTGGGCGAATCATCCAAAGTATGAAAAAAGCAGAAGCGTCAAACCCGGTATTTGTTTTAGATGAAATAGATAAATTATCGAATTCTCACCAAGGAGATCCTTCTTCAGCTATGCTTGAAGTTCTTGATCCTGAACAAAACACTTCGTTCTATGATAATTTCCTTGAAGTAGGATATGATCTGTCAAAAGTGATGTTCATTGCAACAGCAAATAGTTTAGGCACTATTCAGCCTGCTCTTCGTGATAGAATGGAAATCATTGAAGTAAATGGCTAAACCATCGAGGAAAAGGGTGAAATAGCAAAGAGACATTTACTTCCTAAACAATTAGAAGAACATGGTTTGAGTAAAAAACATGTGAAACTTGCTAAAAAACAATTAGAGAAAATTGTTGAAGGGTATACTAGAGAATCAGGGGTTAGAGGACTCGAAAAGCAAATTGCAAAAGTGGTAAGATTTGTTGCGAAGTCGATTGCGATGGAAGAGGAGTACAATATCGATTTGACGAATGATGATATTGAAACTATTCTTGGTATTCCGCGAATGGAACGTGATAAGTACGAAAACAATGAAGTTGCTGGAGTTGTTACAGGATTAGCTTGGACTCAAGTTGGGGGAGATATTTTATTTATAGAATCCATACTTTCAAAAGGAAAAGGTAGTTTGTCTATTACGGGGAACTTAGGAAAGGTTATGAAAGAATCGGCTACGATCGCCTTAGAGTTTATCAAATCAAATGCTGAGTTCTACGGTATCGACAGTGCGACTTTTGACAAATATAACATTCACATACATGTTCCTGAAGGAGCTACACCTAAAGATGGACCCAGCGCAGGTATTACAATGCTTACTTCTCTAGTGTCTTTGCTGACCCAGAGAAAGGTTAAGAAAAGCATTGCCATGACCGGAGAAATCACTTTAAGAGGCAAAGTACTTCCTGTTGGTGGAATAAAGGAGAAAATCTTAGCTGCTAAAAGAGCTAAAGTCAAAGAAATCATTTTATCTGATCAGAATAAAAAGGATGTTTTAGAAATAAATCAAAGTTATTTGAAAGGCCTGAAATTCCATTATGTTAGGGAAATGAATGAGGTCATCGATATTGCATTAACTAAGCAAAAAGTTAAGAATGCAAAGAATCTAGCATAGCCTTAAAATATTTTTAAATTCAATACGTTTTATGCCTAGATTTGATTATTTTGCATATCGGTTATGAAAAAAAAGATAAGCGTACTCCTATACCTCTGTACCATTGTGTCCTTTGCTCAAGTAGGAGGAGAGCATGTTTATCAATTCCTTAACTTAGTCAGTTCTCCAAGACAAGCTGCATTAGGAGGAAAAGCTATAACAGCTTATGATTATGATGTTAGCCAACCTTTATATAATCCAGCTTCAAATAATGTTGAAATGGACAATCAATTGGCTGTAAGTTACGCCAGCCATTTAGGTGCGATTAACTTCGGAACAGCAGCCTATGCCTATACTTGGGACAGGCATGTACA
>JABSPN010000014.1:0-1629 GCA_013214425.1 Flavobacteriaceae bacterium
TTTCTAAACTTTCTATGGAGATTTCTTTATTCGGATTGAATAATAAGGGTTGTCTTGGCGCTGACTTCCTTTGGCGCTCTTTTAGACGGATTAAATCACCTAAATGTTCTTTAGCAGCATCGTTTCCTGATCTTAAAATAGCTTCTCCCTTGTTAAACGACATAATACTGAAATCTGTGATATCTGGTTTAATATAGACGTCTGTATCTTCAGCCTTAGACTGCATTTGTCTTTGGGTTTGAAAATTGGAGATCTGCAACAATACATTCGACAAGGTCTTCAGGGCTTCTTTGTCTTTTAATGCATCCTGAACATCAACTCCTACAATAACATCAACTCCTTTTTCCTTGAGTTTATAGATTGGGTAATTGTTTACTATCCCTCCATCCAGCAATAACTTATCGTCAATAAAAACGGGCTCAAAAAGTGACGGTAATGCGCCACTTGCAGCGATGGCTTGAGGTAAAAACCCTTTATCTAATACAACCTCTTCTCCTGTTTCTACGTTAGTTGCTATACAGAAAAAAGGAATGGGTAATTTGCTAAAATCGTCAACGTCTTTTACGTGATCTAACAACTCAACAAATGTGTTGTAGTTATTTTGTCCTGATGAAAGCGATTGTGGAAATGAAATTTTGAATCTTGAAAAAGGCAAGGTCAAAGCTCTTCTTTCTTCATCTTCTTTCTCCTGAAAAGATTTTATCTCTCTAGGGGTTTTATCGTTAATAAGCTCATCTAAATCAATTCTACTGAAGATATACTCTAATTGATCTGCCGAAAATCCAGAAGCATATAATCCACCAACAATTGCCCCCATACTAGTCCCTGCAATATAGTCTATTCGTAGGCCAGACTCTTCAATTACTTTTAAGGCACCAATATGAGCCAACCCCTTAGCTCCACCTCCACTTAAAACCAATCCGACTTTTATATCGTCGTCTTCAGAATCTTCTTGTGCAAATGAAAAAAAGGCAACCAAACAAAATAATATGATAAGAACTACACTCTTACTCACAAAACCTATTTTTGTATCGTATTGTTTGTTAGATAATTAATCTTTTCATGTTGGAAAAGAACTACAGTTGTTTCTACGATGTTAAGTTAATAATATTCTATTTAAATGCATTAAAAATTTTCAAGGCTTTTGACTTTCCTATTACCTTTTTCAAATCTTCTATTGATGCAGCTTTGATTCGTTTAACCGATTTAAATGCTTTCATCAAATCTAAAATGGTTTTTTCTCCTATTCCATTAATCGTTTCTAGTTCTGTTTGTAACGCACTTTTACTTCTTTTATTTCTATGATGTGTGATTCCAAAACGATGGGCTTCGTTTCGTAAATACTGAATCACTTTGAGGGTTTCTGATTTTTTATCTAAATATAAGGGATATTTATCTTCTGGGTAAAATAATTCTTCTAATCTTTTCGCTATTCCTATGATGGCGATTTTATTTCTCAACTCTAAAGCATCTAAACTTTTTAACGCCGACGACAACTGCCCTTTTCCTCCATCAATTATAATTAACTGTGGAAGTGACAGGTTTTCATCCAACAACCTTTTATATCGTCTATACACCACTTCTTCCATTGAGGCAAAATCATCTGGCCCCTCTACTGTTTTGATATTA
>JABSPN010000014.1:1639-19752 GCA_013214425.1 Flavobacteriaceae bacterium
GCTAGGCTTTCCATCTTTAAACACCACACAAGCTGCCACGGGATTCGTTCCTTGTATATTGGAATTATCGAAACACTCTATATGCCTTGGTTCAACATTTAAACGTAAATCCTTCATCATTTGTTCCATGATTCGATTGGTATGACGATCTGGATCTGTAATTTTGATCTGCTTAAAACGCTCCATCCTGAAATACTTTGCGTTGCGTTCAGATAGGTCTAAAATTCGTTTTTTATCTCCGAGCTTGGGAATGGTCACTTTTATATTATCTCCTAAATCAACTTCAAAAGGAACATAAACCTCTTTTGTGATAGACTGAAAACGATTCCTGATTTCTGTAATAGCTAATTCCAACAACTCCTTATCAGACTCATCTAGTTTCTTCTTTAATTCTAGTGTATGGGACCTAATGATGGAGCCAAAAGACAACTCAAGAAAATTAACATAAGCATAGCTTTCGTCGGTTACGATGGAATACACATCGACATTGGAAATTTTAGGATTGACCACTGTCGATTTAGATTGATAATTCTCTAATACATCTATCTTCTCTTTAATGATCTGAGCCGATTCAAACTCAAGGTGTTCTGCAAAGTGCTTCATTTGAGATTTAAAGGCATTCAACGAATCTCTAAAATCGCCTTTCAGGATTTTTCTGATAGCAACAATTTGCTCATCGTAATCTTCATGAGACTGATGCCCTTCACAGGGTCCTAAACAATTTCCTAAATGATATTCTAAACAAACTTTATATTTCCCCGAATTGATTTTATCCTGGCTTAAATCATAATTACAGGTTCTAAGTGAATACAGACTTTTGATTAAATCAATCAAGGTGTTCACTGTCTTAAAATTGGTATATGGACCAAAATATTCTGAACCGTCTTTCACTAATCTCCGAGTTGGAAACACTCTCGGAAAACGTTCCTTTTTGATACAAATCCACGGATATGTTTTATCGTCCTTGAGCATGACATTGTAACGCGGCTGATACTTTTTAATCAAATTGTTTTCTAATAACAACGCATCTGTTTCTGTTGCCACAACAATATGCTTGATGCTTTTAATCTTCTTGACTAAAACACTTGTTTTGGCATTATCATGCTTTTTGGTAAAATAAGAAGACACACGCTTTTTGAGATTCTTGGCCTTACCCACATACAACAACTTTTCCTCTTTATCATAATACTGATAAACACCAGGATCGCTAGGCAAAACTTTTATTTGTAATTGTAAAGCTTCTGTCATTTCAATCTTTGAAATTCAGATCAAGATCGATACTCTGAGTTTGATCTACCACTTCCCATTGGTAAATTTTTGACAATACTAATAATTTGGAAAGCTCTTCAAACAATCTGTCATGAGCTTGAGCTTTGAGATCTTTCACTGCTTGATTGTCTTCCAAATTTTTCATTAAATCATCTTTGATGGTATTATAATCTTCCGCAGTAAAACTATTAAAGGTACTTTGTTGTACATCATAATAAGAAATATTGGGCACCAAAGTCACTTCCGGTTCTGGAATATGTTTTACTTCTATTCGCTTCTGAATAGAATCGATCTCTATATCCAATTGTTTTAAATCGTAGGCTATTTGAGCTTTTACGTTGGCAACCACTAAAGCCTTTTTGTCGAATGAAACCAAGTCATTCCAATAGGTTTTAGAATCCTTAAAGGTATACACTTCTGTAAAATAACCCTGAGTAACCTGAAGCTTAGAAATTTGTTCTAATCCGTTATAGATGAGTTTGGTTTCTGGAATCATTTCGATCTTCTCTCTTGTAAACCAAAGTGTTCCTAATACCCCAAGCAGAAAAATCAATAAGCCTATTGCAATCTTTTTCATTACTAACGAATTTAAGTATTTTTGATCTTATGGAAAAGGTAATACTCAGAAAACTGTATAAAGAAAAACGTAAGACATTAACTTTAGATAAACTTGAAGATTTAAGCATTGATATTGCCAATCAGTTAGTACAACTGAAGATCTGGGATCGTACTTATTTTCATTTGTTTCTTCCTATCAAAGAACAACTAGAAATCAACACAGAATACATCTTACATGTGCTCCATGCAAAGGATAAGGAAGTGGTAATTTCTAAATCTGATTTCGAAACTTTAGAAATGGTAAATTATTTACTTACCGATAATACTATAATCAAAAAAAACAGTTACAATATTCCTGAACCTGTAGATGGAATTGAAGTTCCAATTGAGAAAATTGATATTGTTTTTATACCGCTTTTAGCTTTTGACATTTTAGGAAACAGAGTTGGATACGGCAAAGGTTTTTATGATCGATTACTAACCCAATGTAATTCCAATTGCATAAAAATTGGTTTGTCATTTTTTGAAGCTGAAGCTAAAATCACTGATGTGTTTGATACAGACATTCCTTTAGATTATTGTGTAACTCCTGAACGTATTTACGAATTTTGAACAAATGTTTTGGTCGCACTGAGCCTGTAAAAACGCCAAGAATCTTTGTTCATATCTTGACTGTCCTTACACTTTAAAGCTTCAGCGACACAAGTGCGCTCGATATGACAACAATTCAGCTCCTACAGATCGATACTTGATTAGTTTGAATTCAGTTCTAACAAAACCCGCCACCTTTTACCTATAACCCCATTGGCATCAGTTCGAGTGATACTCAAGCTTCTGGTATTGTATCGAGAACTTAAGTCACTTTTAAATTTTATATTTTAAGTTTTGCGATTTGATATTTCAGGACCTATCGATATCTTACAAGGCAGACAGACTTTTCGTCTTATGTTTCGCTTCAAAGATGTTCAGCACAGGCTAACTCAACATGACAAAAATACTCGATGTGACTTAGCGTGTAAATGAAAGTAATGAGAAAATGAATTAATGATTATACTACCCAAAACTCTTTATAAGCGAAGGTTCCCTTTGGCATTCAATATTCCTTATTCGATATCCGACAGCTCCTCAACTACTTCTGAGGCAGATTCTTCTTTTTGTTCCTCCTTAGCAGGAAATACTCTTTTATTGAAGATTAATAGAATTCCAACTCCTGTGCTAATTGCCATATCGGCGATATTAAACACTGGATCGAAGAAAATAAAGTGCTGTCCACCAACTCCTGGTATCCATTCTGGCCATACCCAAGAAGTAAATGGGAAACGCAACATGTCTACAACACAACCTTGCATCATAGAAGCATAGCCATCAAAATTCATTTGAGAAATTCCGTGATAGCTTTGCCATCTTCCTGCTTCTGGATTGAATGTTGTTCCCGAATCAAACATAAATCCGTAGAAAAGTGAATCCAACACATTTCCTAAAGCACCTGCAAATATTAAGCAAACTGCCACAATCAATAATCTAGACGATTTCTTTTTTAAAGCATTTTTTAACCAATATCCAATTGCTGTGATGGCTAATAATCTGAACGTAGTTAAAAAGATCTTGGCGTTAGGTTCACTAATAGGTAGAAAATCACTAAGCTTACTCCCCCAGGCCATACCAGGATTTTCAACAAACCTAATTTCAAACCAATCCAGACCAAACACCTTAATAAAGTCACCTAAAGCAAAGTTTGTTTTTATGTAGATCTTAACGATTTGATCTATTGCGATTATTACAAAAATGAAAACAACGGCTTTTCTAAGATTCATATTTTTTTCTTGAATGGAGACAAAAGTAAGAAATTATTCTTTTGTCTTTTTAACCTTGATGTTGCCTTTAATACTTTTTAACACATAGTGGGTTTTTCCATCTGTTATGGCTTCGGTTTCAAGAGTTCCCTGACGTGTTTGAGCTTCTACTTTTGCAAAGTTAACATAGGCTTCAATATTCCCTAAAATAGTACTGATTTTGACTTTATCTCTCACATTATGCAAGACACAATTTCCGGAGGTAAGCTGCGCTGTAAACGATTCGTATTTCCCACATAAGTTAAGGTTGGCAATATCACTCTTTAAGGTGACAATAAGGTGTTGAGGAAGTGAAATTTCAATTTTAATAGCCTGCACTTTATGAGCACTCAGTTTATCATTATGATCTTTAAATGCGAAATCAACAGAACTTCTAAGTGTTAACTTATTTTTCTCCTGATCGGAATCTAAAATAAAATAACTGGCGAATTCGCCTTCACTAACTGCTTTTACTTTTACTTCATTTGTACGAAGCGTTTTAATTTCTAAAGTAAAAACATGATCAAGCTCAAGATCTAAATGGGTAAGATCTTTTATTCGGAATGTTTTTTCAATAGCCTTTTGAGCTGTTCCGAATTGCGTAATCAATACTACTATTAAAACTAATTTCTTCAAGACATAAAAAACGCTCCTCTACGGAGCGTTTCATTTATTTTTGCATGTTTTTAGCTTCTATACTCAATGTAGCGTGAGGCACCAATTTGAGACGTTCTTTATTAATTAACTTCCCTGTTACTCTACATACACCATATGTTTTATTCTCGATACGTAAAATTGCATTTTTAAGATCTCGAATAAATTTCTCTTGTCTGATTGCTAATTGTGTATTGGCTTCTTTAGACATGGTTTTACTTCCTTCTTCAAAAGCTTTAAAAGTAGGAGACGTATCATCGGTACCGTTATTATGATCATTCATATAGGCACTTTTAATCAACTCTAGGTCTTTTTGAGCTTTTTCAATTTTGGCTTCTATCAACTCCTTAAATTCAGCTAAATCCTTATCTGAATATTTTACTTTAATTTCTAATGCCATAACGCTATCTATTTAGATTTTCTCAATGAATAATTTGGTTTTTACTTCTTCGAATTCAACAACTGTTCCATCTATGACCTCATCTATTACTTCTAAATCTCTAGTCAATGTTTCAGTTTTTATGTATTCTAAATTGGTTTGAATTGCATTTTCAACTATTCCGTCTTTCTGTAATTTCACCAAAATCTTGTCGGTAACATCAAACCCAGAATCTTTTCTCATATTCTGAATTCTGTTTACTAATTCTCTGGCAATCCCTTCTTCTTTTAATTCATTTGTAATGGTCACATCCAGTGCTACAGTCAAACCATCTGCATTGGCTACTAACCATCCTTCAATATCTTGAGACGAAATTTCAACATCTTCTTTGTTCAATTTAACATTTTTTCCATTAATGTCAAGTGAAATTTCTCCATTTTGTTCAATTTCAGCGATTTTTTCCTGATCAAACTGCATTATAGCTCCTGAAACAGCTTTCATGTCTTTCCCAAAACGAGGTCCTAGCGCTTTAAAATTAGGCTTGATTTGCTTAACTAAAATCCCCGAAGCATCATCTAACAACTCAATCTCTTTAACGTTAACTTCTGATTTAATTAAATCGGAGACTGCTAAAACTTCTTCTTTTTGAGACTCGTTTAAAACTGGGATCATGATACGCTGTAATGGCTGGCGCACCTTGATCATCTCTTTCTTTCTTAACGATAAGGTCAATGAAGAAATGATTTGTGCTTTTTCCATCTTACTCTCTAAAGCTTTATCGACATAGGCTTCATTAAATTCTGGGAAAGTTGTAAGATGAACACTTTCTACTTCATTTCTTCCAGTAGCATTCGTTAAATCTTTGAATAATTTATCTGTATAGAATGGCGCAACTGGAGCCGCTAATTTTGCTACTATTTCTAAACAGGTATATAAAGTCTGATAAGCCGATATTTTATCATGCCCGTAATCGCCTTTCCAAAACCTTCTTCTACTTAATCTTACAAACCAATTACTTAAGTTCTCCTGAACGAAATCTGAAATCGCTCTTGTCGCTTTTGTTGGTTCGTAATCTGCATAGTACTCGTCTACTTTTTGAATTAAGGAGTGTAATTCTGAAAGTATCCAACGATCTATTTCTGGCCTATCGCTTAATACGATATCGTCTTCAGCATAACTAAAGTTGTCGATATTGGCATATAAACTGAAGAACGAGTAGGTATTGTATAATGTTCCGAAGAATTTACGTCTCACTTCTGTAATTCCGTCAATATCAAACTTTAAATTATCCCATGGATTGGCATTTGAAATCATATACCAACGTGTCGCATCTGGGCCATGCTCTGCCAATGTTGTAAATGGATCTACTGCATTTCCTAAACGCTTCGACATTTTTTGTCCGTTCTTGTCTAAAACCAATCCGTTTGATACAACATTCTTGTAAGCCTTGTCATTAAAAACCATGGTAGCAATCGCATGTAAAGTATAGAACCAACCACGCGTTTGATCTACCCCCTCTGCGATAAAGTCAGCAGTTTTTTCACCAGCTTCAACCATTTCTTTATTTTCGAACGGATAATGCCATTGCGCATACGGCATGGATCCTGAATCAAACCATACATCGATTAAATCTGATTCTCGCTTCATTTTTTGTCCTGAATCTGATACTAAGAACACTTGATCTACTATATTCTTATGAAGATCTACTTTGTTATAGTTCTCTTCAGACATGTCTCCTACAACAAAATCTTCATACAAATCTTTTTCCATGAATCCAGCAGCAACAGCCTTTTTCATCTCTTCTTGTAATTCAGCAACAGAACCAATAATTTTTTGTTCTTTACCATCTTCAGATCTCCAAATTGGTAACGGTACTCCCCAGAAACGTGAACGTGATAAATTCCAATCATTAGCGTTCTTTAACCAATTTCCAAAACGACCTGTTCCTGTTGATTCTGGTTTCCAATTAATCTCTGTGTTTAAATCATACATAGAATCATTCACATCGGTAACTTTGATGAACCATGAATCTAATGGGTAATATAAAATTGGCTTATCTGTTCTCCAACAATGCGGGTAACTGTGGACATATTTTTCCACTTTAAAAGCCCTATTTTCTTCTTTTAACTTAATTGCTATTTGAACATCTACGGATTTTTCAGGTGCTTCTTCTTGAGTATAATATTCGTTCTTAACATACTTACCCGCAAATTCCCCCATCTCTGGTCTGAATCTACCTTGTAAGTCAACCAAAGGCACTAGATTATCATTTTCATCCATAACTAGCATAGGCGGAACTTCTGGTTTTGCCTGTTTGGCTACTAAGGCATCATCTGCACCAAATGTTGGTGCAGTGTGAACTATTCCCGTACCATCTTCAGTAGTAACAAAATCTCCTGAAATTACTCTAAATGCATTCTCCGGATTTTCAAATGGCTGTGCATATGACAATAATTGCTCGTATTTAATTCCAACTAAATCTGTTCCTTTATATTCAGAAATTAGACAAAACGGGATTTGCTTATCTCCTGCATTATATCCAACTAATTCTGAAGCCTCTTCTACCCGATTGAACTTCTTTCCTGCAAATTGTTTTCCAACCAGGTTCTTCGCTAAAATCACTTGAATTGGCTCAAAGGTATATTGGTTAAAAGTCTTAACTAAAACATAATCGATCTTTGGACCAACTGTTAGAGCTGTATTACTAGGAAGCGTCCATGGAGTTGTTGTCCAGGCTAGAAAATGAATTTCTCCCTCCATATTTAATTCAGAAGGAATGCTATCCTTAACAGCTTTAAACTGAGCAACAACAGTTGTATCCGTCACATCTTGATAACTTCCTGGCTGATTTACCTCGTTAGAACTTAATCCTGTTCCTGCCTTCGGTGAATATGGCTGAATAGAATATCCTTTGTAGATTAATCCTTTATCATATATCTGTTTTAACAACCACCATACACTTTCCATATATTTAGACTTGTAGGTGATATATGGATTTTCCATATCTACCCAGTAGCCCATTTTTTCTGTGAGGTTGTTCCAGATATCGGTATATTTCATGACAGCTTTTTTACAAGCTTCATTGTATTCTTCAATGGTGATTTTTCTACCAATATCCTCTTTGGTAATTCCTAATTCTTTTTCTACACCCAATTCAACTGGAAGTCCATGCGTATCCCATCCTGCTTTACGCTTAACTTGATATCCTTTTTGGGTTTTGTAGCGGCAGAAAATATCTTTAATGGTACGTGCCATCACGTGGTGAATTCCTGGCAAACCATTGGCAGAAGGTGGCCCTTCAAAAAACACGAATGGTTTGTTATCATCACGTGTACTTATACTCTTTTCAAAAATGTTATTTTCCTGCCAAAATTCTAAAACTTCCTCTGCAAATTTTGGTAAGTTAATCCCTTTGTATTCAGTAAACTTAGTACTCATTATTTCGCTTCAAATTATAAGAATGCGAAAATACGGAATTTTACTATAAAAACTAGCAGATTTTATAGGTCTTAAACAAAGTTTAAAATTCCTTTAAAAAACTAGAAAGTAAAATCTACGGAAAGAATAAAATTTCTACCTGGGGCTGAGATCGCAGAAGCAAATTCACGATAATGGATATCAAATATATTATTAATCCCTCCTTGTACGCCCATACGTTCTGAAACCTGATAGCGTGAACGCAAATCAAAAACTTGCCATTTTGGATGCCCCACAAAGAATTCATCACCCGCTACTGTTGGGTCTGGATCGGCTTTAGGAGATTGTTCTAAATTATCTTCTCCTCCCGGACTGTAGTCTTCGGGATCTTTATCTAAACTAAATCTATAATTTAATGAAGCTTGAAACTTATTTCTTTCAAAAGTTAATGAAGAACTTCCGAAGAAAGGAGAAATAGAAGGTAAAGGTCTGTCATCGTCATAGCTTCTTCCCTCTGTATAGGTTAAGTTACCCCTCCAACGCCAGTTTTCATCTAATTGCGTTGCAAAGTCAAATGTTCCTCCTACTATATAGGCAGTTCCTCTATTTACATTTGCAACGGTTGTCACTTCATCTCCATCATAAATCACTGTAGCTGTATCTGTGGTAGAGGTATCACCAAGCACCTCAAAGTTATCTCTGGCGATATAATTATCCAATAAGGTGTAAAAAGTATTAAAACTTACCTGATGTCTTCTGTTAGTAATAAACTTATTGATTCCAATTTCTGCATTATATGCATACTCTGGCCTTAATCCTACATTAGGCACGGTTAACAGTCCATTTTTTTCTCTGAGTTTTCCAATATCATCAATATTTGGCGATCTAAATCCTGAAGAAATCACACCATTGATTTGCAATAAATCGGTTGGTCTAAAGGCATAGCTCAAATTAGCTGTAAATGATGAATTGTGCAGAGAAATATTGGAATCTGGTAAGCTTACAAATGTCTGGTCTATAAAAGAAGCTTTTAGCTTAGTATAGGTATATCGGGCACCTGTATTTAAGGTGCTTTTACTATTAATATCCTGACGATAATTCGCATAAGCAGCAGCTGTAGTATAAGTACTTCCTCCATCTGGATATCTGGATTGTTGAATTGTGGTTTCACCAAACCCACTGATGAAGGCCCCATTCACTTCCAATTCTCTACCAAAACCTCTTGAAGCCACATCGTTGTGCGTGAATTCAACTCCGTAAGACAAATCTCTATTTGTAGATAATGGGGTAGAAAAATCTCCATTAAAAGAATACACCTCAACACCTTCTTCTTGATATCCTCTTATAGTATCCCCATACTTTCTTCTAATTCTCGACTCTTTGATATTCTGATAGGCTGCTGTTAAAGTTCCTCTTTTAAATAGTTTTGAATTGGACTCAAATTGATATTGAGGGGAGGCTAAAAAACGCTTTTGCGGACCATAATACCATTCAGCAAATTTTAAGGAACCTTCTTTCTCTTCTGTCAATCGATCAAATCTTGGAATATTTGAAGATTCAGAATATTGTAAGTTGATATTCAGATTAGAGCGCCCACTTGTTTGTACTACAAATTTTTGCAACACATCAAACTGTTTGTAGCCTGTGTTTCGCTGAATATTAGGGTTTCCATTTGATACTGGAGTTTCATTGAATGTATCATCGTCATTATCTGAATAGGTAAACACTTTTCCCCAATCTCTATAGCCGTGATTTCTGCTTTTCCCCATTCGGGTGTCTCCAAAATCTGAAAAGCTTAAACTGGTAAATGAAGCCCATTTATTAAAACTAAATTGGGTGTTCAGATTATATGTTTTTTCATTATTAGCTGATGAATAACGTGTCATCGCACTTCCTGAAAAAGCAATCGTATCTCCAATTTTAGGAGATTTTGTGTAAAAATGTACTACTCCCCCCAAGGCATCTGAACCATAAATCACCGACGATGGCCCAAATAGCACTTCCGTTCTTTCTAAAGCAGATGGCGCCATTGTAATCGAATTTTGTAAGTGCCGAGAGCGATAAATGGCATTGTTCATCCTAACATTGTCGACAACCAATAATACCCTATTGGCCTCAAAACCTCTAATAACTGGACTTCCTCCGCCTCCTTGAGATTTTTGAACTCGAACGCCGGCTGTATTGGCCAATAAATCTGCCGATGTTTGCGGAGCAACTCGTTGAATATCTTTTGCCGAGATTATTTCTATCTTCTCTGCTACTCGTGACTTTTTAACTCTTGACTTAGATACAGACAAGACCACATCATCGATCTGTTGCACATCTGTGGTTAATGAAACAACAGGCGGTATCTTCAATTTTGTGTACTCTTGTTTTCTATATGAGAGGTAATCTATGATGATTATTTCATCACTATTAAATTCAGAAAGATCGGCTTTTCCTTGATCATTAGTTAAGGTACTTTTACTCTTGTCTTTATTGTAGATTGCAACACTTGGAATAGGCTCATTGGTTCCTTCTTCAACAACTTGGATTTCCTGACTTAAAGCCGTTCCTACCGATATGAAAATTAAAAAAATTGTCGCTTTTAAAAACTTGGCAACCATACTTCTTCCTCAACTAAATATTTTAGATAATATATCTAAAGATCTGGGTTTTTTAAAATCGAACAAATGTAACCTAAAATAGTCTAACATAATAGTTAAAAATTCTTGTCTTTGTTTTCCGTTCAATTTTTCATCTTTAACCTTATCAAAATTTATGCCTAACATCGATTTGAAAACAACTAATTTTTCTCCTGAAATGCTAAATTTTGTTAACGTATTATCAGTAAAGTTTCCGTTTTCCAAATCAAAACAATCCAACTGTTGCTGAGTCGTGTCTGGATAACAACCCAAATATTTAGACAGATTCATCAAAAACAAAAGATGAAAATTAGCACAGATTTCGTTATTATCTAACCAGATTAGACTTTCTTCTATGTAGTCATAAAGAGGCAGGTTTGCCTCCTCTTCTTTAATTAAAAGTGTCAAAACTTCAGATAAAAAAAGAGCAATAGTGTTTTTATAGATGTTTGTATAAAGACTTCTTGTTGGGTGGTAAACCTGAACTTCTTTAAGATAGTTCAATCCTGAAGTGTTTTTATGATTTGAAGTTAACTGAATAAGCATTAAAGGCTGAAATAATGCTGGTTTTATTCCTGATTTTCTAGAACTATAAACTCCTTTAATGAGGTAAGAAGCCAATCCTGTTTCCCGAGTAAAACAATTGACTATTAAGGAAGTGTCTTTGAATTTTTTAGCTGAAAACACTATTGCTTTTGTGGTAACGAGCATTAGCGAACAATCATGACTTTTTTAACTGTGGTTTCCAATGAGTCAAGATCGGAAATAAGGATCACATAAACACCTGAAGCCACAATATTTCCTGCAAAATTACGTCCGTTCCATATAGCTGTTCCGCCATCAATACCCATATTTAGACCCTGGTCAAATCTACCCGTTCTTCCCGATTGAGCTTCAGCAACAAGATTTCCTTCAACATCAGTTATTTTAAGGTTGACATTTTCAGTCAAACCACCAATTTTGACCCCCATATTGATATCCCTAAGATTGCTCGATCCTAAAATCTTGTATTCTGGTCTAACTGGATTAGGCCATACTCTTACTTCCTCTAAATTTTCAGTAGGATCAGAACCCCCTGTATTAAATGACACAAGTCCTTTTCCTGTTGCAAAAAAGACTTCACCATTTGAAGAATCTATAGCAATATCGTAAATATCATTAGCTGGTAAAGGCGAATTATCTTTAGTAAAGTGATAAATCGTTTCTTGTCCGTCTGAACTAAAATAAAACACGCCGGCAGATACCGTTCCAACCCATTTATTATTAGCCCCATCTACCACAATGTCGGTAAGCACTTGTTCAAAAAGCAATTCTTTGGGCACTCCATCTTCTAATATAATAATAGGCTGAGTCTGCGGATTGTCTTCTGTCAATAATTGAGAAGCATTAAACAGCACTCTAAGTCCTTTCAATGTTCCAATCCATAAATTATTATTGTTATCTATGGCTACTGACTTCACATCATTGTCTGGTAAGTTTCCAGATTCTTCAGAAACATTATTTAATTGGTTCCCATCTTCATTAAATCCGATAACGCCATATCGATAGGTTCCTATATATTTATTCCCATCATTTCCTATGGTCATACTAGAAAATCCAAAATTATTTGACGGAAAGCCTAAGATATCATCAAAGCTAAAACCTGCCCAACTTGCTCCATTAAAACGATTCAAATCATTAGAAGCTCTAGCTGTTAAGGTCCATAAGTTTCCATCACGATCAAATTCACTTGACAGACTTAAATTAAATGAAGCGAAATCTTCTAAAGAACTATTATCTGAATAGTACATAGTAGTAGGAACATTATCTACTATTTCTAACAAGCCTCCAAAAAATGAACTCGCATAAACTTGATTGGTAGCATTTGGATTGATCTCAATTTTATTTAAAAAATCAGGCGGCCTATTACTAGTTACTTGAGTTAAAGAATCGTAAGGAATATTAATCCATTCTTCATCTACATAATGGCTTATTCCGGCACTACGCACTCCAGGAATCCCACTAAAACTATAGCTCAATGAATGCCCTCCAAAAACAGCCCAAATTTCTCCTGGAGCTACATCTATGGAAACCATTAAGTTGAATAAAGGCCCTGAAGGTTTTATAGAAACCCCTGTTGTAGGATCACTTAAAGACAGTTCTAAAATCCCATCTTCTTGAGTTCCTATATATAATGTATTATCTAATTTTATCGAACATGTGAATCTAGAATCAAAATCGGTTATATCTGATAAATTCACCTGATCTGTTAGGGTCAGATCAGCATCATAAATAAAGACTTGTTCGAATGTAGTAAGGTTCAGGAATCCATCTCGGAATCTTAAATCTACAATATCGTTAATAAAGTTCCCTGCAAACAATATAGTGTTTGAGGCTGTTACTTCATAAATCCTTCTGTTGGTAGTTGTAGCAAAAAGTTTACTCCCTGTAGATTCAATTCCATTCCAACTTAAAGCAGCATTTCCAAAAGAAGACCACTGGCTAAAATCAATTAAATCTGGATTAGTTACTGAGGCAGTTAGTATCGCATTACTTTCTGTTGAAGCATAAATATGATCATTGTGAACAGTCGTTTGCGTAATGGAAATTTGTGTTCCGTTTGGTCCTATAAAAAAAGTTTCTCCAAATTCTAAGTTGGCTAAATCATATTCAACAATTCCGAAGTCTGTGGACAAATAGACTTTATCCCCATATTCCATGATATGATTAATCCTCTTTTTATCTGCTGGAATAGTTGGTTTGTTTAAAATATCTACTTCAGTCAATACATCATCTAATCCCAAAACAATCTCTAGCAAACCGTTTTCATAACCTATTACATGATATCCATAAGTTTCACTAAAATAATTAGTTGAAATAACCTCTCCTTGTAATCCTTCTATAGTAGAAAACTTTTCTACAGTATTGGTGTCGGTATCATAACTAAACGCTGCATTGTCTGAAACGGCATAAATGGTATTCTGATTTAAAGACATATCGGTAATTCTATTAAAAGAAAAATACCCTGTCCATGAATCAGAAAAAGTCTGTCCAAAAACACTTTTTGTGAAAACAAAGAAGGCTATAATTATTATATTCCTTAGAAAACTCATCTGTTCTATATAAATCAAATCCGTTTAAGGTAAACCAAAAATAACATAATTTATTGTATTTTCGCTTGCAATTAGATTTATCTTGAAATGCTGTTTAATAGCCCAGTTTTCTTATTTTTTTTCCTGCCTCTAACACTAATTGGATATTATCTGACTCCTAAAAAACTAAAAAACTTATTTTTATTATTAGCAAGTCTGTTCTTTTATACCTGGGGAGAAAAAGAATTAGTTGTATTGATTATGGCCTCAACTTTTGTTGATTACAGCGCTGGACTCATTATTGAAAAAGGGCATAGAAAATTAGGGCTCTACCTCTCTATTTTCTTTAATCTAGGGTTACTTTTTATCTTCAAATATCTCAATTTTACTGTTTATAATTTAGATTCAGCTTTGATTGGTTTAAACCTAGATAATTCATTCCTGAAAAGCTATAATGAAATTATTCTTCCTTTGGGTATTAGCTTCTATACTTTTCAAACCATGTCCTATACTATCGATGTGTACAAAGGAAATGTTAAGGCAACCAAGAACTTAATTAATTTTGGGACATATGTTGCGCTTTTCCCTCAACTCATAGCAGGACCCATTGTTAAATATAAAGATGTCGAAATACAACTTATTAATCGAAAGGTTGATTTTGCGAAATTTGCTGAAGGGATAGAACGCTTCATCATTGGTTTAGCCAAAAAGATGCTTATTGCGAATCATGCTGCTTTTTTAGTTGATGGTATTTTTGGTATGCCCAGTGAACAACTTTCAACTCAATTAGCCTGGTTAGGCCTGGTCGCTTATAGTATTCAGCTTTATTTTGATTTCTCCGGATATTCTGATATGGCTATCGGATTAGGCAAAATGTTTGGTTTTGACTTTTTGGAAAACTTCAACTTTCCTTATATCTCTAAATCCATCAGAGAATTCTGGAAAAGATGGCATATTTCCCTAACTAATTGGTTTAAAGAGTATGTTTATTTTTCATTAGGAGGAAGCCGTATAAGCGTCAAAAGAACCTATATTAATCTTGCGATTCTATTCTTTATTACTGGTTTATGGCATGGTGCCGACTGGACCTTTATCTTATGGGGAATGCTACATGGTTTTTTCATTATAATTGAACGCCTTGGTTTAGAAAAATGGCTAAAGAAAAGCGCTGTATTAGGTCATACCTATATGATTCTGGCCTTATTTTTAACCTGGCCATTTGTTCGTTGCAACAATATTGGCGAAGCCTGGTTGTATTTCAAGAAAATGTTTGCTTTTGACTTCTTTGATACGAGTCAGTTTAATGATTTCTATATTACTTCGGAAGTAATTGCTGCATTACTAATAGGAATTTTATTTTCGACAAGAGTACTTCTCATACTTCAGGAAAAATTAGTTTCACATAGAGAAAAGTGGGGTTATTTAACCATTAAGTATTCCTTACTTATCCTCCTGTTTATTATTTCCTGTGTTTACATATCGATTGACTCTTATGATCCTTTTATTTATTTTAGATTTTAAAACATGAAAAGAAAAAAAACCTATATCATATTTACGGCTATTTTCGGGTTGTTATTACTACTACCCAATATCATCATGTTTACTTCTTTGGAAAATCATTTAAAAGACAACGAGAAGCGAAAAATAAAGACTTTTAAAATCGAAGGTGGTGCCTACAAAACTTTAGCCAACTTTAAATCCTACTACAAAAACAATTTCGGATTAAAAAAAATATTGACCCGTGAATATATCGGATTTAAAAACAATGTACTTCAAGAAGATCCAATCCCCAATAAAGTGATTACTGGAAATCAAAAAGATTGGTATTTTCTTGGTGATGACTATAGTAATGTATTTAGTAGCTCTATAGGCACTATTCATTTTACAAAAACTGAAAAGGAAAAAATCATCCAGGAATTGTCAAAAATTAAAAACTGGCTTGACAAAGAGAATATTCCTTTCTATTTGGTTGTCGCACCAAATAAACACACTGCTTATCAAGAATTACTTCCGATATCTTATGGTTATGGCAATAAATATGACGATGTAATTCAGGAGATAAAAGAGACTACAGACATCAATATTACTGTTTTAAAACCTACTGTTTTAGAAAAGAAAAAAGAGTATCAGCTCTACCATAAGACTGACTCACATTGGAATGATATTGGAGCTTATTGGGGTTATGATGCGTTATCAAAAACAATCCAAAAGGATTTTCCTGAATTTGAATCTGTTCCTTTTGAGCATTTCAGGAGAGACACTTTAAGAAGTAAACATCAAGAGATGACTAGAATGATCAATCTTGATATTGATGAGGAAATCATCAAATTGTATCCAGATTTTAACTCTGGAGTAACGGTAAAACAGAATGAGGAAAAAATAAGCCATTTTGTAAATCCGAAGAAAAAACTAAAAGCCTACTTCTGTAGAGATTCTTTTTCCAATGCCTGGATTAAATACTTTAATGAGAGTTTTGGAGAAACTATTTATGTGAAAACTTACCGATTAGACACCACCCTTGTTAAAAAGGAAAGACCCCATATGGTCGTTTTGGAATTTGCAGAACGTAGGTTTGATTACTTTATTAAATATAAAATGCCGATACTTTATTAAGCACCGGCATTACTTTATTGTGTAGGATTGTCTTAAACTACTCCTTGATCTAACATCGCATCGGCTACTTTTACGAAACCTGCTACATTAGCTCCTTTTACATAGTCAACAAAATCTCCATCTTTTCCATACGTGACACAAGCTTCATGAATTGACTTCATAATTCCGTGTAATTTCTCATCTACTTCTTCTCTTGTCCAAGAAAGTCTTAATGAATTCTGACTCATTTCTAATCCAGAAGTTGCAACACCTCCAGCGTTAGAGGCTTTACCTGGTGAGAAAAATATTTTAGCGTTTAAGAATCTCTCAATAGCTTCTGGAGTAGAAGGCATGTTCGCTCCTTCAGCAACACAAACACATCCGTTTGCTAATAATTGAGCTGCTTCCTCTCCGTTTAACTCATTTTGAGTAGCACATGGTAAAGCAATATCACAAGTCACTTCCCACGGTTTTCCTCCTTCGTGATATTCACATCCGAAGTGCTCTGCATATTCCTTAATTCTTCCTCGTCTATTGTTCTTAAGATCCATTACCCATGCTAATTTATCAGCATCGATTCCAACTTTATCGTAAATATATCCTTTAGAATCAGATAAGGTGACAACTTTAGCACCTAACTGAGTTGCTTTTTCACAAGCAAACTGTGCTACATTTCCAGATCCAGAAACAACAACAGTTTTTCCATTGAAAGAATCTCCTTTAGTCTTTAGCATTTCATCAGCAAAGTATACAGTACCATATCCAGTTGCTTCAGGACGAATTAAAGATCCTCCCCAAGTACGTCCTTTACCAGTTAATACACCGGTAAACTCATTTCTCAATCTCTTGTACTGTCCAAACATATATCCAATCTCTCTGCCTCCAACACCAATATCTCCTGCAGGCACATCAGTATCAGGCCCTATGTGACGTGATAATTCAGTCATGAAAGATTGACAAAAACGCATTACTTCAGCATCTGATTTTCCTTTAGGATCAAAATTTGAACCTCCTTTACCACCTCCCATAGGAAGTGTTGTTAAAGAGTTTTTGAACACTTGTTCAAACCCTAAAAATTTTAATACTGAAAGGTTTACTGAAGGGTGAAATCTCAACCCTCCTTTGTAAGGTCCAATAGCTGAATTAAATTCAACTCTATATCCTTTATTTACTTGAATTTCCCCGTTATCATCTGTCCAAGGCACTCTGAAAATTAACACTCGTTCAGGCTCAACCATTCTTTCTAACAGCTTCTTACCTTGATACTTAGGATTTTTTTCTATAAAAGGAATAATTGCTTCAGCTACTTCTTGAACTGCTTGCAAAAACTCAGGTTCATTCGGATTAAGACTACCTGCATAATCCATAAAAGCTTTTACATTTGCTTCCATATTTATAATAGTTAAATTATAGCGTTTTAACGTTTAATTTTTTTAAGTGAACAAATATACATTTTACAAAGTATTTAGCGTCAATAATTATATATAATAATTACTTAACTTTATAAACCAAGGCAAAATATTTTTTTGTTATACCAGTTTTTATATATTTGTTTTTAAAGTTCTAAGAGAATTAAAGCTATTATTGGAATGAAAAAAATGATTATTAGAATATTTGTGCTAATCTTATGCGTGAATTTTGCCCACGCTCAGTTTGGGTTTTCCCATGAAATAGGTGCAATAACAGGACCTGTGGCTTTTCAGTCTGATTATGGTGA